>CANQSD010000067.1 GCA_947626385.1 uncultured Oscillospiraceae bacterium
ATACGCAAAACAAAAGGAATACCTCCCGGAAAATCCCGAAGGTATTCCTTTTCTTTCCCGCCTGACTTCAGAAGATCATGGTGGCGAAATAATCGTCCGGCGTCTCGGCGCGGCGGATGAGCTCGGTGGAGCCGTCCTCCTTTAAGAGGACCTCGGCGCTTCTCAGCTTGCCGTTGTAGTTGTAGCCCATGGCGTGGCCGTGGGCGCCGGTGTCGTGGATGACCAGCAGGTCCCCGGTGTCGATCTCCGGCAGCTCCCGGTCGATGGCGAACTTGTCGTTATTTTCGCACAGGCCGCCCACCACGTCGTAGAGGTGGTCGTGGGGCGCGTCCTCCTTGCCGAGGACGGTAATGTGGTGGTACGCGCCGTACATGGCCGGGCGCATCAGGTTGCAGGCGCAGGCGTCCACGCCGATGTATTCCTTATAAATATGCTTTTCGTGGATGGCGCGGGTGAGCAGGCACCCGTAGGGCCCCAGCATATAGCGGCCAAGCTCGGTGAAGATCTTCACGTCCCCCATCCCGGCGGGGACCAGGACCTCGTTGTACGCCTCCCGGACGCCGGCGGCGATGAGCTCGATGTTCGGCGCGATCTGGTCGGGATAGTAAGGGATGCCGATGCCGCCGGAGAGGTTCACGAATTCGATGTGCGCCCCGGTGGCGCGCTGGAGCTCCACCGCCAGGGTGAAAAGCTGCCGGGCCATCATGGGGTAATACTCATTGAAGGTGGCGTTGGACACCAGAAAGGCGTGGATGCCAAAGTGCTTCGCCCCCAGGGCCATGAGGTCCCGGTAGGCGCTTTTCATCTGGCCGCGGGTCATGCCGTACTTGGCGTCCCGGGGGTTATCCATGATCTGGTTGGCCACGGAGAACACGCCGCCGGGGTTGAAGCGGCAGCAGACCGTCTCCGGCACGCCGCACAGGTCCTGGAGGAACTTGACGTGGGTGTAGTCGTCCAGGTTGATGTACGCCCCCAGCTCCCGGGCCTTCTTCATATCGGCCTCCGGCGTCTCGTTGGAGGAGAACATGATGTCGTGGCCGGAAAAGCCGCAGCGCTCGCTCATCATGAGCTCCGTGAGGCTGGAGCAGTCCACGCCGCAGCCCTCCTCCTTCAGGATCTTCAGGATCTTGGGCGTGGGGGTGGCCTTCACGGCGAAATATTCCTTATAGCCGGGATTCCAGGAAAACGCCTTGTTGAGCCGGCGGGCGTTTTCACGGATGCCGCGCTCGTCGTAGATGTGGATGGGCGTGCCGTATTGGGCGGCGATCTCCTCGAATTTTTCCTTGGACGCGAACGGGGTCTTCATCGGTTTATCCCTCCAAAGCGGAAAATACAGATTTTATTTTAAACCTTTTCCCGGACCATTGCAACCGTTGGACGTAAAGAAAAATACACCTAATTTGCAAAGCTCACGCGGCCTTTTTTATTCTTTTCGACAAAAAGGGACACGTTTGGACGAATCTCTTGACACCTTCGCCGCGAAAGTGCTATATTTTGGACAGCGTAAACGAAAAAAGGAGGTCAATCGCATGAACCTGATCTACAACATCAAGGACAAGCCCGGCTTCGGAAAGACCCTCGTCTTCGCGCTCCAGCAGCTTTTGGCCATTATGGCCGCCACCATCGCGGTGCCGCGGATCGTCGGCAACGGCATGAGCCAGACCGCCGCCCTCTTCGGCGCGGGCGTGGGTACGCTGGTGTACCTCGCCTTCACCAAATTCAAAAGCCCCGTGTTCCTGGGAAGCTCCTTCGCGTTCTTAGGCTCCATGGCCGCCGCGTTCGGCGGCGGCGTCTCCGCGCAGCTTGGTTACGCGGGCCTCGTCATCGGCGCTTTGATGGCTGGCCTTGTCTATGTGGTCATCGCCCTGGTCATCAAGGCCGTGGGCGTCCGTTGGGTGGACAAGCTCATGCCCCCCGTGATCATCGGGCCCACCGTCGCCATCATCGGACTTTCTCTGGCCGGCAACGCCATCGGCGATCTGGCCACCGGCAACGTCACGAAGCAGGTCGTGGAGTACGCCGTTGAGGTCGTCGACAACGTCCCCACCATCGTGGAGAACACCGGCAGCCAGATGCTGTGCTCCCCCTATCTCGCCATTCTCTGCGGCCTCGTGACCCTGGCCGTCACCATGGTCTGCTCCGTCTACGGCAAGAAGATGGTGAAGATGATCCCCTTCATCATCGGCATCCTGGCCGGCTACGCCCTGGCGCTGGTGTTCACCCTCATCGGCCGCGCCACCGACAATCCCGCGCTTCTCATCATCAACCTTGACCTCTTCTCCCAGATGACCTGGGTGCCTGACTTCACCTTCCTCACCGCCGCTAAGGGCCTCAAGGAAGTGAACGCCACGTATCTGGCAACCCTGGCCGTGGCCTATGTGCCCGTGGCCTTCGTGGTCTTCGCCGAGCACATCGCCGACCACAAGAACCTCTCCTCCATCATCGGTCAGGACCTTCTGAAGGACCCCGGCCTTTCCAACACCCTCCTGGGCGACGGCGTGGGCTCCTTCGCCGGCGCCATCTTCGGCGGCTGCCCCAACACCACCTACGGTGAGAGCGTCGGCTGTGTGGCCATCTCCGGCAACGCCTCCGTCATCACCATCCTCTACACCGCCATTCTCGCCATGGTCATCAGCTTCTTCGGTCCCTTCGCCACCTTCCTCGCCACCATCCCCAGCTGCGTCATGGGCGGCGTGTGCATAGCGCTCTACGGCTTCATCGCCGTCTCCGGCCTTAAGATGATCCAGAACGTGGACCTGGGCGACAACCACAACCTCTTTGTGGTGTCCGTCATCCTCATCGCCGGCGTCGGCGGCATGGCCGTCTCCTTCGGCCAGGTCACCATCACCGAAGTCGCCTGCGCCCTCATCCTCGGCATCCTCACCAACGTCCTCCTGTCCGGAAAGAAGTCCCAGAGCAGGAAATAATACTAATATCTATTTAAAAGGAGACACCGAGCGGCGAGGATTTTTCGCGTCAGGCAAGGAAGACGCCGCAGGGAATACTGTATGTATTCCCAAGGCGGCTGACGCCGCATGGCGCGAAAAAGACCGTCGCGAATGGCTTCTTTTAATTAGATATTAGTATAAGCTACACCGAGTAAATGATTGCCCCGCCGGGTTTCCGGCGGGGCGATTTTATTCTTTTGGAACGGGTATCCGCGTATCGCCGATGATGGTGTTCCACGCCCGCAAAAGCGCGTCGTTGATCACTCCACTATGATTTCAGGAATTGGCGTCCAGGCGCTTGGCTATCTCGGTCAGGATGCGGGTGAATACCTCCGCCCGCTCCGGCGGGGAGGTGTTCTGGGGCAGGAAAAGGTATACGCGCACCGCCGTGCCGCCGCGGGTGGCGACGCACTCAAATTCGGTGGCCCGCGCTGTGTCCCAGCCGGGGACGTCGATGTCCTCAAACTCCGCCGTGTCCCGGGTGATGTCGGACCTCTCCATCAGCGCCCGGGCCATGGGGCCGGATAGCGCCGGTATCCGCAGCCGGTAGATGTCCTGGTCCATGCTCATCCATTCGCCGGCGTGGTCCACCGTCTCCCGGGCGTGGGTGATGTCCGCCATGGGCGTCCACACCTTCTCCGCTCCTGACCGGTCCTCCGGGCTCAGGATTCCACAGCGCTCCCCGTCAAAGCCCAGGTCCGCCAGCGTTATATAAACCCCGTCGGACTTTTCCGGCATGGGCTCGGTTCTCCTATAGGTGACAACCTCCGCCGCAACGGAGCCAAGACACAGCGCCACCAGGACGATGACCGCCCAGATATGGGCGGTGCCGCGCCTTTTGGGCGTGTGGTCCAGGGGCAGGCCGCCCTCCAGGCGCCTTATGAGGCGGCGGAGGCGCACAGAGCCGTCGATTCCCAATAGGATAGAATACACCAGCAGCACTGTATACAAGGCCAGGAGCCCCGGCAGGTTTACCGCCAGATAGACCATCTCCGCCGCCAGCTGACCCGGTCCCCCGCCCAGGGAAACTAGCGCCGCCAAATACGGCGCCAGCAGCGCCAGGACCAGGAGATTTGTGAGCCTGCTCCGGCGTCTCATGCGCCGAATCGTCTCCGCCTGCTCTGCGGGGTAGTCGTACAGCTCCGGCGCATCCGCCCCGGCACCTGCGCGGAAGACGTTTACAAAGCCCCGCTTGGTCACAAGCTCCCAGCCGCACTCCCGGTAGAGCTCCAGCCGGTCCTCGGGGAAATCACGGTAGTCCACCTCGACGCGGTAGACGTCATCCGCCGGCTCCCTGCGCTCAAAGCGGCTCAGACAGCGCCCGCGGCTCACAAGTCCCCAGCCCCGGGCGGCCATTTCGGTGTAAAAGCGCTCGTTTTCCCCCACGCAGTAGTCCTCCGGGTGAAATGCGTATCTAATGTTCACTTTCAAGCTCCCTCCCGTCCTCCACCAATCTCCTGAGCCGCCGGTACTCCTCCAGGAGCGCCTCCCGGCCCTTCTGAGTTATGAGGTAGGTCTTTCTCCGGCCGTCCTCCTCCTTGAGAGTGATGTACTTCTCCCGCCGGAGCCTGGTGATGATGCCGTAGAGCGTCCCTGGCCCCATGACCACCCGGCCGCCGGTGAGCTCCCGTATTCTCTGCATCAGCCCGTAGCCGTGGTCCGGCCGCGTAAGCGCCAAAAGCACGTAGTACATGGCCTCCGTCATGGGCCCCGAATCCTCCACGCCTCCACCTCCCAACTATATCGCGTCACGATATATCGTTTGGCATAATAATAGCACGTCAGGGCGGCAATGTCAACCTGGACGTGCGCAAAAATCGAAAAAGGGCCGCCAGGAAAGGCGGCCCATGTGGAGACGGTACTGAACAGTTTCTTTACATTCTGGCATGGAGGAGGCGGAGGTAGCGGTCGTGGGGGAAATGCGTAAGGTCCACGGTCTCCCCGGTCCAGGCGGAGAGCAGGATGGCGTTGGCCATGGTCACGGCGCGGATGCCCTCCTCCCCCGGCGCCAGCAGGGGCGTGCCCCGGAGAACGGCGGAGGTGAAATTTTCCAAAATAGCGGCGTGTCCGGCAAGGCCCAGGGGCTCCGGGGTCAAGTCCAGCGTCTCATAGCCGGGGCGGGCGAAGGGCTCCCGGTTTTCCCGCTCAAACTCCCGCTCGGAGACAGAGTTTTTATAAAAGGTAAGCCTTCCGTCCTCACACACAAGCTTGCCCATATCGCAGGCGATCTCCAGCCGGTTGGTGCCGGGGGCCTCGCCGGTGGAGGTGATGTATTGGCCGGTAAGGCCGTTTTTGTACTCGAAGTGGGCCATCACGTCGTCGTCCACCTCGATACGGTGGTACTTCCCAAAGGATGCCCTGGCCCAGACGGTGTCCGGCATACCGAACATCCACTGCCACAGGTCCAGCTGGTGGATGCTCTGGTTGATGACCACGCCTCCACCCTCCCCGGCCCAGGTGGAGTGCCAGGGGCTCTGGTCGTGGTAGGCCTGAGAGCGGTACCAGTCGGTGACGGTCCAGGTGACGCGCTTGAGCCCGCCAAGCGCGCCGCTCCCCACCATGTCCCGGATCTTTTGGTAAACCGGGTCCGCGCGCTGGTTGTACATGATGCCGTAGACCCTGCCGGAGCGCGCGGCGGCGCGGTCCATCTCCAGCACCTGGGCCGTGTACATCCCCGCGGGCTTTTCTGTCAAAACGTGAAGGCCCGCGCCGAAGGCGGCGATGGCCTGGGCTGGGTGGTCGCCGTGGGGGGTACACACCAAGGCCGCGTCCACAAGGCCGCTGTGATACAGCTCCTCCGCCGTTTCGAAGGCGAATATCTCCGGGTGTTCGGCGCAAAAGCGCTCCCGGCGCTCCGGTGAGCGGATGCAGACGCCGGTGACGGCGGCATCCGGCACCTTCTCCCCGATAAGCCTTATGTGCTTGGCGCCGATGGTCCCAACGCCCACCACGCCGAAACGAAGCCGCTCCATTTTAGCTCCCCTTCCCCAGCTCTACGGTACGCCGGAAGGAGGCCGCGACGGCCTTCTCCACCTCGGCGGTGAAGTCCCCGGCGTCCAGGCTCTTGACGCCCTCGATGGTGGAGCCGCCGGGGGAGCAGACCTGGGCGCAGAGAGCGCGGGGGTCCTCGCGGGACTCTACGGCCAGCTTCGCCGCGCCCAGGACCGTCTGCTCCGCCAGCTTCAGGGCCGTCTCGGGGGCGAGGCCCAGGGTCTCCCCCGCCCCGGCCAGGGCCAGGATGAATTTATAGACAAAGGCTGGCCCGCAGCCGGAGACGGCACAGCCGGCGTCGATCAGCTCCTCCGGCGTCTCCACGAGCTTCCCGGTGAGGCTCAGGGCGGCGAGAATGGCGTCCCGGCTGTCCGCCGGGAGCTCCGGGGAGGCGCACCAGAGCATACACCCCTCCCCCACGGCGGCGGGGGTGTTGGGCATGATGCGTAGGACCGGCGCGGGGAAGCCCAGCATGGTTTGGAAGGTCCCGACGGTGATGCCGGCGGCCATGGTCACCAGGGCGTAGTCCGTCCGCTTTCGCAGGATGGGCGCGATCTGCTCCAGGAGCTCCGCCATATTCTGAGGCTTGACCCCCAGGAAGATGACGCGGCACCGCTCCGCCGTCTCCGGGGCCGACAGGGCCGTACAGCCCTTCCCGGCGGCGTAGAGCTTGGCCTTGCCGGCGTCGATATCGCAGGCGGCGCACCGGTCCCCGCCCGCCTTGGCGATGACGGCGTTGGCCAGCGTGGCGCCCATGTGGCCCACGCCGATGAATCCGAAATCAAACATTGTCCTATCTCCTTTTTATCGTATATGGCCGTTCCCGACCACCACGTATTTGTAGGTCGTCAGCTCCCGAAGGCCCACGGGGCCTCTGGCGTGGAGCTTCTGGGTGGAGATGCCCATCTCGCACCCCAGGCCGAACTCACCGCCGTCGGTGAAGCGTGTGGAGGCGTTGACGTACACCGCCGCGCTGTCCACGGCGCGGAGGAATTTTTTCTGATTCCCCGGGTCCTCCGTGACGATGGCCTCGGAATGGTGGGTGGAGTGGGCGGCGATGTGGGCGACGGCCTCCTCCACGCTGTCCACCACCTTCACCGCCAGGATGTAGTCGAGAAACTCCGTGTCGAAGTCCCGCTCCCCCGCCGGTGTGCCCTCGATGACGCGTATGGCTCTCTCATCCAGCCGCAGCTCCACGGGCTTTTCCCGGTCGTCCACCAGGGCCTTTTTCAGCATGGGCAGGAACCGCTCCGCCACGGCGGCATGGACCAGGCACACCTCCTCGGCGTTGCACACCGAGGGGCGGCTTGTCTTGGCGTTGACGATGATCCGCACCGCCTTTTCAAGGTCCGCGAACTCGTCCACGTAGACGTGGCAGATGCCCGTGCCCGTCTCCAGACACGGCACCGTGGCGTTCTCCACGCACGCCCGGATGAGGCCCGCGCCGCCCCTCGGGATGAGCAGGTCCACATAGCCTGTGGCCGTCATCAGCTCGTTGGCGGAGGTCCTGGCGGTGTCCTCGATAAGGTTTACATAATCTTCGCACAGCCCCGCCTTTTTCAGGCCCTCCCGCAGAGCGGCGGTCACGGCGGCGGCGCTTCTCCACGCCTCCTTGCCGGACCGGAGGACGCAGACGTTGCCGGATTTGAAGGCCAGCACGGCGGCGTCGGAGGTGACGTTGGGTCTCGACTCGTAGATGATGGCCACCACGCCCAGGGGCACGGAGACCTTGTCGATCCTCAGCCCGTCGGGGCGGGTGACGCTCTCCAGCGTCCGCCAGACGGGGTCCGGGAGCTTCGCCACGTCCCGCATCCCGTCGGCCATGGCGCGCACGCGCCCGCCTGTGAGCATCAGGCGGTCCAGCATCACGTCGGAGATATGCCCCCGGGCGGCTTCCATGTCCAGCCGGTTGGCCGCCAGGACCGCCTCCTCGGCGGCCTCCAGCGACGCGGCCATGGCCTCGATGGCCTCGTTTTTCCGGTCCGTCGTGAGGTTCGCCAGCGACGGGGCGGCGGCTTTGGCTTTTTTCAGAATTTCCTGTGTGGTCATACGGTCCTCCCGATAAATCTGGTGCCCACGGCCTTGCCCTCCAGGGCGTCGTAGAGCCGCTCGGGCTTCGACCCGTTCATGATGAGCATATCCACCCCGGCGTCTGTGGCGAGGAGCGCGGCGTGGAGCTTGGTGCGCATTCCGCCGATGCCGAGGGCGCTGCCGGAGCCGCCGGCCAGCTCCAGGACGGCGGGGGTGAGCTCCCGCACCGTCTCCACAAGCTCGGCCCGGTCGTCCCGGCGGGGGTCGGCGGTGTAGAGGCCGTCGATGTCGCTCATAAGGATAAGGAGGTCCGCTTTGACGCTGACGGCCACCACGGCGGCCAGGGTGTCGTTGTCGCCGATGACGATCTCCTCCGTGGCCACGGTGTCGTTCTCGTTGACGATGGGAACGGCGCCGATGTCAAGAAGCCGGAGGACGGTGTTTTTAAAGTTCTCATGGCGCTTTTCGTCCTCGATGTCCGCCGCCGTGAGCAGGATCTGCGCCACGGTGTGGGAGTATTCGGAGAAGAGCTTGTCGTAGGTGTACATGAGCTCGCACTGCCCCACCGCCGCGGCGGCCTGCTTGCCGGGGATGTCCTCCGGGCGCTTCGTAAGGCCCAGCTTGCCCACGCCCATGGCGATGGCGCCGGAGGAGACGAAGATGACCTCGTGTCCCGCGTTTTTAAGGTCGCTGAGGACCCTGACAAGCGCCTCCACCCGGCGAATGTTCATTCGACCCGTGGGGTAGCTGAGTGTGGACGACCCGACCTTGATAACAACGCGCATACGGTTCCCTCTTTTCTGCGGTAAAGCTTGATTTTTCAAATTTGCCGCCGGGAAGGGCGGCTTGGGAATTGACTTTTTTCGTTCTTTGCGGTACTCTATACATACAGCGCTATACTATAACAGCAATAAACGTAAAGGCGGTTGATAACTATGAACAAACCTGTTGTACTTGTGGTCATGGACGGCGTGGGCGAGACGCCTGTGGAGCTGGGGAACATGGTCCTGAAGGCCAACACCCCCACCCTCGACGAGCTGAAGGCGAATAACCCTTGGCGGACCATCCGCGCCCATGGCGAGGCGGTGGGCCTGCCCTCCGACGGCGATATGGGCAACTCCGAGGTGGGCCACAACGCCCTGGGCTGTGGGCAGGTCTACTCCCAGGGGGCGAAGCTCGTGAACGAGTCCATCGACTCCGGCAAGATCTACACCTCCGAGACGTGGAAGTCCCTGGTGGAGAACGTGAAGACCACCGGCGGCGCGCTCCACTTCATCGGTCTTTTGTCCGACGGCAACGTCCACTCCAACATCGGGCACCTCATCGCCATGCTCCGTGAGGCCAAGGCCGAGGGCGTCAAGAAGGCCCGCGTCCACATCCTCTTAGACGGCCGCGACGTGCCCGCCACCTCCGCGTCGGAATATGTGGCCCAGCTGGAGAAGGTGCTCTCTGAGCTGAACGACGGCTCCTTTGACGGGCGCATCGCCTCCGGCGGCGGCCGCATGAAGATCACCATGGACCGCTATCAGGCCAACTGGGGCATGGTCAAGGCCGGCTGGGACGTACACGTCCACGGCGAGGGCCGGCAGTTTGCCAGCGCCGCTGAGGCCATCGAGACATACCGCGCCGAGACGGGCGCCATCGACCAGGACCTCCCCGCCTTCGTGATCGCCGAGAACGGCGAGCCCGTGGGGAAGATCCAGGACGGCGACAGCGTCATTCTCTTCAACTTCCGGGGCGACCGGGCGCTGGAGCTTTCCATGGCCTTTGACGGCGGCGACGAGTTCACCGCCTTTGACCGGGGCGTCAAGCCCGACGTCCTCTACGCCGGGATGCTCCAGTACGACGGGGACCTGTGCATCCCCAGAAAGTATCTTGTCTCTCCCCCGGAGATCCGCCACACCCTCACCGAGCTTCTGGTGGAGAACGGCATCAACGAGTACGCCTGCTCCGAGACTCAGAAATACGGCCACGTCACCTACTTCTGGAACGGCAACCGGTCCGAGAAGTTCTCCGAGGAGCTGGAGACCTGGGAGGAGGTCCCCTCCGATGTGCGGTCCTTCGACGAGTGCCCCTGGATGAAGGGCACGGAGATCACCGATCTTGTGGTGGCGGCCCTTCAGAGCGGCAAATACGGCTTCATCCGCTGCAACTACCCCAACGGCGACATGGTGGGTCACACGGGCAGCTGCCCGGCCACGGAGATCGCCGTGGAGACCGTGGACCTGTGCCTGGCCCGCGTCAAGAAGGCCGCCGAGGAGGCCGGCGCGATCCTCATTGTCACCGCCGACCACGGCAACGCCGACCAGATGCTGGAGAAGGACAAGAAGGGCAACGTGGCCGTCCGCACGGCCCACAGCTTAAACCCCGTCCCCTTCATCATCTACGACCCGGACTGCCGGCACGAGATGAAGGACGACCCCTCCTTCGGCCTTGCCAACGTGGCCCCCACGGTGGCCGAGCTCCTGGGGCTCAAGCCCTATGACTGCTGGGAGCCCTCTATGCTCAAGTAAAAGCTCTTTATCAAAGCGGCGGCCTGCCAAAAGCGGACCGCCGCTTTTTTGCGGTTTTTGGGGTTATTTCCTCGGAACAATGTGGTCCCGGTCCTTGTAGATGTGATTTTCCGGGACGACGCCCCGGACGCTGCTGGTGGGATAGACGCTGACCTTACGGCACAGGACCGTGCCGGGGTTGAGGACACTGTTGCACCCCACCTCCACAAAGTCGCCGAGGATCGCTCCGAACTTCTTCCGGCCCGTCTCCAGCCGCTCCCCGCCGGTCTTCACCGCCACTAAGGTCTTGTCGGACTTGACGTTGGAGGTGATGGACCCCGCGCCCATGTGGGACTTATAACCCAGGATGGAATCGCCCACATAGTTATAGTGGGGGGTCTGGACGTTGTCGAAGAGGATGACGTTCTTGAGCTCCACGGAGTTGCCCACCACGCAGTCGTCCCCCACGATGGCGTTCCCCCGGATGAAGGCCCCGTGGCGGACCTCCGTCCTGTGGCCGATGACGCAGGGGCCCGCGATCCACGCCGTGGGGTAAATAA
>CANQSD010000068.1 GCA_947626385.1 uncultured Oscillospiraceae bacterium
TTCACGCTTTTCGCGGACACGAGCTCCCGCCGCCCCGGCTTTACGGAGGCGGCGCGGCCGGACACGGCGGTGCCGCTCTACGAGCTCTTTATGGCCCAGTGCCGGGAGCGAGGCTTCACCGTGGAGCACGGCGAGTTCGGCGCGGATATGAAGGTCGCCTCCGTCAACGACGGCCCGGTGACCATACTACTGGATACGAAAGGTTGAGGGACATGCTCATCAAAACACTGCCCCTTGGGCATATGGAGGCCAACTGCTACGTGGTCGCGGACGAGAGGACGCTGGAGTGCGCCGTCATCGACCCCGGCGACGAGTTCAACACCGTGATGGATTACCTGGAGGAGACGAAGCTTGTCCCCAGGGCCATTTTCCTGACCCACGGCCACTACGACCACACCGGCGCCGCCGCCGCGCTCCATGAGGAGACAGGCGCGCCGCTTTTCATCCACAAGGCGGATTTTTGCGAGACGCCGGAGGCCTGCCGCTACGCCGGCCCCGCGGACACCCGCTTCTGGTCCGACGGGGACGTGGTGACGGTGGGCTCCCTGCGCTTTCGGGTGATGGAGACGCCGGGCCACTCGCCGGGGTCCGTGACGCTGGTGTGTGAGGACTGCCTGTTCACCGGGGACACCCTTTTCGCCGGCTCCTGCGGCCGGACGGACCTTCCCGGCGGGGACACGGACGCGCTGATGATGTCCCTGCGCAGGCTCGGGGACCTGCCGGGGAATTATGAGGTCTACCCCGGCCACATGGAGCCCACCACCCTGGACGTGGAGAAGGCGTCCAACCCCTATGTGAGGTACGCCAAGGGCCTATGAAGCTGTATCTTGTGGGACACGACTACAAATACGCCGTGGAGCAAATTATGCTGGCCCTCTTCCCCGGCGAGCGCCCGGAGTACCCGGACACGCCCCCGGCGGACGGGGAGAACTGGGCAAGGGTGGAGCTTTCGGGCGGCTGCTGTACGGCGGAGCTGTGCGTCGGCGGAAGGAAAAGTGAAGCTAAGCAACTTTACTCGGATAAAATGTTCCACGTGGAACATTTTAAAGTACGGGAGGAGCAGAAGGCCCTGAAGCTGGCCTTTTACCGGGCGGCCATGGAGCTCCTGCCGAAAAAGCCCGTCTGGGGCGCCCTCACGGGCATCCGTCCGGGGACGCTGATGACCAGGATGCTGTCGGAGGGCCTTTCCGAGGAGGCGGCCCTGCGGCGGATGGAGGAGGAATACTTCGTCGCCCCGGAGCGCGCGCGGCTGTGCCTCGACACGGCGAAGGCCTCCCTGGCGGCGGAGCAGGCGCTGGAGCCACGGGACGTGGCGCTCTACGTGGGCATCCCCTTTTGCCCCACCCGCTGTGCTTACTGCTCCTTCGTGAGCCAGAGCGTGGAGAAGTCCATGGGCCTCATCCCCGCCTTTCTGGAGGCGCTCCACCGGGAGATCCGCGCCACAGCCCGGACGGCCCGCCGGCTGGGACTGCGGCCCGTGAGCGTCTACTTCGGCGGCGGCACGCCCACCACGCTGTCGGCGGACCAATTGGAAACGCTGATCGGCTGGCTTTCGGAGGAATTTGACCTCTCGGCGGTCCGGGAATTTTGCGTGGAGGCGGGGCGGCCGGACACCGTCACGGCGGAGAAGCTGCGGGCCCTCCGGGGCGTGACGCGCCTCAGCATCAACCCCCAGTCCATGTCGGACGCGGTGCTGGCGGCTATCGGACGCCGCCACACGGCGCAGGACATCCGCGCGGCCTACGCCCTGGCCCGGGAGTGCGGGGATTTTCAGATCAACATGGACCTCATCGCGGGGCTCCCGGCGGACACGCCGGAGGGGTTCGAGCGGACGGTGGAGGAGGTCCTGGCCCTGGGCCCGGAGAACGTCACCGTCCACACCCTGGCCCTGAAAAAGGGGTCAAAGATCACGGAGGAGGACACCGCCCGCCCGGACGGGGAGGCGGTGGCGCGGATGCTGGACACGGCGGGCGCGCGCCTCACCGCCGCCGGGTACGTCCCCTACTACCTCTACCGGCAGAAATTCATGTCCGGCGGCTTTGAGAACGTGGGCTGGGCCAAGCCGGGGACGGAGAGCCTTTACAACATCCTCATTATGGAGGAGCTGTGCACCATCCTCGCCATGGGCGGCGGGGCCTCCACCAAGCTGGTGGACCGGAAAAGCGGCCGCATCGAGCGGGTCTTCGACCCCAAATACCCCAAGGAATACGTGGAAAACATGGACAGGATCGTGGCGGACAAGGAGAAGATCGTCACGTTTTATAAGGAGACGGGAGGCATCGGCGATGGCATTTGACATTGAGAAGATCAACGACCTGGCAAGCTCGGACCCGGCGGCGCTGGTGCGTCTGGCGGACGAAAATTACTTCGACCGGGTAAACCGGGCCGCCGACGCCATCTGCGGGAACCTGACGCGGTGCCCCATCGTCCTCCTCTCCGGCCCCAGCGGCGCGGGGAAGACCACCACCGCCAAGAACATCGAGACGGAGCTGGAGCGCCGGGGCGTCAACTCCCACTCCATCTCCATGGACAACTACTTCAACACCCTGGACCAGCGCACCTGCCCCCGGACGCCGGAGGGGGACATCGATTTCGAGTCCCCGCGCCTCATGGACCTGGAGCTTCTCAACGAGCACTTCGCCATGCTGGCCCGGGGGGAGGAGATTCGCGTCCCCTACTTCATGTTCACCCGGCAGAAGCGCTCGGCCAGCCGCTTCACCCCCATGCGCCTTAAAGAAAACGAGGTGGCCATTTTCGAGGGCATCCACGCCCTCAACGACGAGATCACCGACAAAAACCCCGGCGCCTTCAAGCTCTACATCTCCGCAAGCTCCCCCATCGTCTTCCCGGACGGGGAGGTCTTCAAGCCCGAGTGGGTCCGCCTTGTGCGCCGGGTGGTGCGGGACAACAACTTCCGGGGCGCGGACGCGGAATATACCCTCTCTTTGTGGAAAAACGTCATGCGCGGCGAGCGGGAGCACATCACGCCCTTCATCCCCAAGGCGGACATGAGCTTTGACACCGCCCTGGAGTACGAGATGAACGTCCTGGCCCCCCAGGCCCTGCCCCTCTTCGAGGAGCTCACCGCCGGCAAGCCCGCCTTCGAGGAGGTCCGCGAGCTCATCCCCCTCCTGCGCCGCTTCACCCCCATGGACCCGTCCCACGTCCCCGCCACCTCCCTCCTCCGCGAGTTCATCGGCGGCGGGGTGTACAAATACTGAGACGAGATAGTGATAAAAAGGCAGGAAAAGGTGACTTTTCCTGCCTTTTTTGGTGGGAAAAAGCGGATTTGCAAGGGGTGATGGGGGAGAATAAGAGGAGGCGGAGAAAAAAGTTATGTCAATCTTGCTTTTTTGCCCCGGAAGGTGTATGATATAAAATGACGAAATTTGCGGGAGGTGGGGCGTATGGACAAGCTTTTGGGGATCTACATCCATATCCCCTTCTGCGCCGGGAAGTGCGCGTACTGCGACTTTTACTCCCTGGTGGGCCGGGAGGACATGATCCCGCGCTACCAGAAGGCCCTCCTCCAGCACATCCGGGAGTCCTCCCAGCAGCTCCAGGGGTACATCATCGACACCATCTACATCGGCGGGGGCACGCCCAGCTTTTACGGGGCGAAGAACCTGACGGCGCTGATGGCGGCGCTGAAAAAATACGGCCGGGTCATGGTGGACGGGGAGTTCACGGTGGAGGTCAACCCCGAGAGCATCGACTACCCCCAGATGGTGAAGCTCCGCCGCGCCGGGTTCAACCGCCTGTCTGTCGGGGCCCAGTCGGCCAACGACGGCATCTTAAAGAGCATCGGGCGGCTCCACAACTTCGCCAAGGTGGAGGAGACGGTCCTGAACGCCCGGAAGGCGGGGTTTGAGAACGTGTCCCTGGACCTCATCTACGGCCTTCCCAGCCAGACCAGGGACGACTGGGCCGACACCCTCACCAAAGCCATGGCCTTAAAGCCGGACCACCTGAGCTGTTACGGGCTGAAGATCGAGGAGGGCACGGCCCTTTACCAGTTCAAGGGCTCGCCCTTCATCCCCGACGACGACCTCCAGGCGGATATGTACCTCTACGCCGTGGACGCCCTGAACCGCAACGGCTACCGGCAGTATGAGGTGTCCAATTTCGCCCGCCGGGGGTTCGCCTCCCGGCACAACCTGAAATACTGGCAGATGGGGGAGTACATGGGCTTCGGCGCGGCGGCGCACTCCTGCGTCTCCGGCCAGCGCTACAGCTGCATCGCCGACATGGAGCTCTACGCCGACAACATCCTCAAGGGCCGGAGCGTGGTGGACCACGCCGAGTCCGTCACGGATTTCGAGCGGGCGGGGGAGTACCTGATGCTGGGGCTTCGGACCACCAGGGGCATCTCGGAGAAGGAATATTACGACATCTTCCCCTGCAAGTTCGACATGGCCCAAAAGCTCATGGACGATTATGTGGCGCGGGGCTGGATGACCCGCAACGAGGACCGCTGGAGCTTCACGCCGGAGGGGTTCCTCCTCTCCAACGCGCTCATCGGGGAGATTTTGGACGCCCAGACGAAGCAGCGCATGAACATCGTCTCCCCCTGGAAGCGGGAGGAGGACGAGGCGTACCAGTTTTCCATGTTCTCCAAGCGCCCCGGGGAGGTCCAGCTGTTCAATGGCATCAGCTGAAAACTGTTATCTTCTGTAATCGGATGTTCCTCAAAATTTAACACTTTGCCTGTTGATTTTTCCGGCGTTTACAGGTATGATAGTTGAACAGACAGAAAAGACAAAAAAGCCGTTTATTTGACAAAAAGGGATGAAGAGATGGCAAAAGGGAAGAGAGCAAAGAAGACGCGCGTGAGCGGCGGCACCGTGGCGGTCATTGTGCTGGCGGTGGTGGTTGCCGCGGCCGTGGCCGGCGTGCTGGGCCTGGGCGCGTATGTGGCGGGGCTGGACACCGTCTACCCCAATATCTCCGTGGCCGGCGTGGACATCGGCGGCATGAGCTATGACAAGGCGCACAGCACCCTGCTGAACGCCGACCTCGGCGTGCCCGCCGGGGTCACGGCTGCGGCGAAGCTCACGGACCTTGTGTCCGTCTCCGTCACCAGCGACGAGGCGGGGCTTACCTATTCCGTGACGGACGCGGTGGACACGGCCTACGCCGTCGGGCGGGGCGAGGGGTTCTTCGCCGACATGTTCTCCTATCTTGACTGCCTGCGCAGGCCCCACGAGATCACCGCCTCCTCCCAGTTCAACGAGGCCGGCGTCCGGGCCATCATCGCCGGACAGGCCGCGCTGGCCGACCACCCCGCCGAGGACGCCGCCTGGCAGCGTTCCGGGGACGAGATCCTGGTGACAAAGGGCCGCGACGGCTACACCGTGGATCAGGAGGCGGTCTACGATTATATCAGGCGCTCGCTCCTGGCGGGTGTGTCCGCCGAGACGGACGAGTTCGCGGAAGGAGTTGCCGCCGGCATTCCCGGCGGGGAGCCGGATTTTGACGCCATCTACGCGGAGATCTTCAAGGCGCCCCAGGACGCCTACTTTGACGCCGAGAGCGGCGCCGCCGTGGCCCCCGCGAAGGGCGTGAGCTTCGATGTCGCCGCGGCGAAGGGGCTGTTCGCGAGCCTCGATGCCGGGGAGACCATGACCGTCCCGCTCATCTACACCGACCCCGAGATCTCCGGCGAGGACATCAACGCCATGCTCTTCCGGGATAAGCTGGCGGAGATGAACACCACCCTCTCCGGCAGCAGCGCCAACCGTATCACCAACGTCACCCTGGCCGCCCAGGCCGTCAACGGCACGGTCCTCAACCCCGGCGACGAGTTCAGCTTCAACGGCATCGTGGGCAAGCGCACGGAGGAGAAGGGCTACAAGCAGGCCACCGGATACGCCGGCGGCACCACCGTTCCCATGGTGGGCGGCGGCATCTGCCAGGTGAGCTCCACCATCTACTACTGCACGCTTCTGGCCGATCTGGAGATCACCAACCGCGCCAACCACGGCCTCACCGTCAGCTACCTGCCCGCCGGACTGGACGCCACCGTCAGCTGGGGGTCCATCGATTTCAAGTTCAAAAACAACCGGACCTACCCCGTCCGCGTCGACGCCTGGGTCAAGGACAAGACGCTCTATGTGGAGCTCTGGGGCACGAAGGTGGACGACATCACCATCGAGCTGGAGTCCAACATCCTGAAGACCCTCGAGCCCAAGGTGGAGGAGCAGGTGGACGAGACGCTCAAGCCCGGACAGACCAAGGTCATCAATAAGGGTAAGACCGGGTGCGTTTCCGAGTCCTATAAGCTCTATTACGACGGCGAGGGGAACCTTATCAAGCGGGTGCTCATCACCAAGGACACCTATTACGCAGAAAAGAAGATCGTCGCCGTGGGCCCTGAGCCCTCCGACCCCGCCGGCCCCACCACGCCCACCGGCCCCGAGACCACCGACCCGGAGACGACAAATCCCAAGCCCACCGAACCGGAGACAACCGACCCCGGCCCCACCGTCCCGGAGCCCACGGACCCGGAGACGACAGGCCCCGATCCGACGGAGCCTGAGACCACCGATCCCGAGACCACGGGTCCCGAGGAGACAGACCCCGACGACCCCGGCTTCGACGACCCCGACCCCGACCCCACCGACGAGGAGGACGAGGAAGGCGAAGGAACCTTAGGCAACGGATAAAACAAGACCCCCTGACCCCCGGGCCCCCGCCCGGGGGTCATTAAATCCCCCAATCGATCATTTTTTCCGGCGGCATGTACGTCGGAAAAAATACCTTTTGTTTTGCGGAGTGTGCGGCCCCAACGGGGCCGTGCGCGGAGCAAAACAGCAGAAAAAAGTTTCGGAAATGTCCGCAGACATTTCCGAAACTTTTTTCGCACGTTCCCTCTGGCGGGAAAGGCCGCAGGCCTTTTTCGCCAGAGTCGTTCCCCCTTGGCATTTGAAGGCCGCGAAGCGGCCTTCAAAGCCAGTTAAGTTATATCACTTCGTTCTTCATCGCCTCGATGGGGTTGTCCTTCTTGATGCCGGACATGGCGTAGAGCATGGAGGCGAAGACGACGAGGAAGACGCTGGCGACGGCAATGGCGACGGCGGACCAGGGGAGGTAGAAGCCCGTGTCCATGCCGGCCTGAACGGAGAGGAAGATGAGGTAGGTGACGCCGAAGGCGGCGGGGATGCCGAAAAGGAGGGCCTTGGCGCCGTAAAGGAGGCACTCGAAGTTCATCATCCGGTCAAAGCCCCGGTCGGTCATGCCGACGGATCGGAGCATGGCGAACTCCCGGCGGCGCAGGAGGATGTTGGTGGAGATGGTGTTGAAGACGTTGAGCGCCGCGATGAGGGAGATGAGGGTGATGAAGCCGTAGGAGATGACGCGGACCACGGTGACGATGCTGCGGCGGGCGGCGGTATTGGCGTAGAGGTCGGTGAAGTCCCCCTCGCTCAGCTCATACCCCGCGGCCTGCGCGGCGGACACCAGGTCCGAGAGGCCGTTTTCGTGGTCGGAGACGGTGAAGAACATCTCGATCCGCTCGCCGCTGGACCGGTCTATCCGAGGGATCTCGGAGAGGGGCATGAGGATGATGATGGTGTCCATGGAGGTGTTGCCGTTGACGCCGGGGATCAGGTCCTCCGTGACAAGGCCGATCTCGTAGGTCTCGGCGTAGGTGAACCGCTCCTCGATAGCCGCGTCCTGCTCCTCAGGGGACATGGCCTTGTATTCCTCCGTGTTGTAGAACTCATCCGCGGCGTCATGGTCCACGAGGCGCAGGGTCAGGGTCTTCAGGTCCTCCCGGAAGAGGTCGTACCCCTCCATGCGCTGGGTGTCCGTGTTGAAGCCCCGGATGCGGCCGCGGACGACGAGCTTGGGATCTTCTCCCATGTACTCCTCCTCGTCAAGGCCGTGGGCGCGCAGATAGGCCCGGTAGGCGCTGTCCTCCACGCCGTAGACGTGGGCGAAGATTTTGAAGCTGACCTCCCCCTCGGAATCGCCCATGATGAGCTCCCAGGTCCGTTCGGGCACCATGTCCCGGGTGAGCTCGATGCCCTCCACGTTCATGGCCGTCCGGATGCCGGTGACAGTCTCGACGCTGTCCACCTGGGAGAATATTTGCGTCAGGGGCCCCAGATCGCCGCCGCCGGGGTCGGTGTCGGAGGGCTCGGCGGTGTTCTTGTAGCTGTAGAGGGAGATGTCGTAGTCGTAGTCGTCAAAGACCGCCATGACCATGTCCGTGAGATACCGGCAGAAGGAGCTGGCGGAGATGAAGAGGACCACGGACATGAAGAGGGACACCACCGTGGCGCGGTAGCCCTTGCGGTTGCGCTTGAAGTGCTTGCTGGCGATGGCTCCCTCCAGGCCGAAGAGCTTGTAGGTGAGCTTGCTGGTGCGGACCTCACGGGGCTTGACCCGCACGTCGCCGGACTGGCGGATGGCCTCGATGGCGGAGACGCGCCGGGCGCGGCGGGAGGGGACCCAGGCGGAGATCAGCACCGTCACAAGGCCGATGACCGCCGCCGCGAGGACAGCCACCGGCGTGACCCGCAGGCTCAGCGCGGGCGCGTCGGCGCCGGCGCCGATGGTGTCGGAGAACAGACTGCCCAGGGAGCCGCCGATGAAGTGGAAGGTCACCCCCATGCCCAGCATCCCGGAGAGGATGCCCATGGGGATGCCTATGGCGCTCACCGTCATGGCCTCGGTGAAGACCATGGAGCGGATCTGCTTCTTCGTGGCCCCCACGGACCGGAGGAGGCCAAATTGCTTGGTCCTCTCGGCCACGGAGATGGAGAAGGCGTTGTAGATGAGGCTCACGGAGCCGAACATGATGAGGCCGATGAGAATAGCCGCGAAGCTGTAGAGGACCGTGTTGAAGGTGTCGTACCGGGCCACGCCCAGGGTCATGAGGTAGTCGTCGTTGTCCACGGAGCGGAACCGGTCCCGGTAGTCCACCTGCATCTGATAGGTGTCCCGAGGATTGTTGAGCAGGAGGTAGCCGTTCAGGAGGGCCCCGGTGTCCTGGTCGTCCCAGCAGGTGAGGCAGGTGACGGCGGCGCCGGAGCTCTGGTCGAAGCGGGTGTTGTCCAGATATCCAACCACGGTGAAGGTTTTGGTCTCCCGGACCCGCAGGGTCTCGTCACTCAGGAGCGGCCCGGCCCCGAAGCCCAGGATCTCGCCGTCCACGACCCGGTCACCCAGGTCCAGGGTCACGGTGTCGCCCAGGTGCGTGGTCTGACTGCCCAGCGTGGTCAGGGGGAGGACGATCTCATGGGGGTTCTCCGGGAGCCGCCCGGAGGAGAGGGACACGGGCATCCGGTCCATGAAGGCCGCGTCCGCGCCGAGAATGGCGCAGAGGATGGGGGAGCTCTCATCCTCATCATCCGGGTCTTCCCTCACCACGGCCCAGTTCACCTGGGCCCAGGCGGCGGAGTCCGTCCGCTCGTCCGCTTCCAAGTCCCGCCGGCCTTCCGCGTCCACGTTGAAGAAGGCCACGTGCCATTTGCCCTCGTAGGCCACCATGAGGTCCTGGAGGTAGCGCTGGAAGCTGGAGACGCTGACGGTGACGGCGGTGATCATGGCCGCCGAGAGGAGAATGCCCACGATGGTGACCAGGGTGCGGACCTTGTTCTTGAGGAGGGTCTTGCGGGTGACCTTGGCAAGAATGTTCATCTTCTCGTCACCTCGTCCCGGATGATCCTGCCGTCCTCAATGGCGATGACCCGGTCGGCCTGGAGGGCGATGGACTCGTCATGGGTGATGACGATGAGCGTCTGGCGGTAGCGGCGGTTGGAGTATTTGAGAAGGTCCACGATTTCCTGGCTGGCCTTGGAGTCCAGGTTGCCCGTGGGCTCGTCGGCTAAAACCACCGCCGGGGCGTTCATGAGGGCCCTGCCGATGGAGACGCGCTGCTGCTGGCCGCCGGAGAGCTGGTTGGGCAGGTGCTTCTCCCGGCCCACGAGGCCCAAGGTGTCCAGAAGCTCCTTCAGCCGCTGTTCGTTGACCTTGCGGCCGTCCATGAGCACCGGGAGGGTGATGTTCTCCCGTACGTCCAGGACGGGGATGAGGTTATAGAACTGGTAGATGAGCCCCACCTCCCGCCGGCGGAAGATGGCCAGCTGCTCCTCGTTCTTGGCGTAGACGTCCTGTCCGTCCATAAAGACCTTCCCGGACGTGGGCGTGTCCACGCCGCCCAGGATGTGCAAGAGGGTGGATTTCCCCGACCCCGAGGGGCCGATGATGGCCAGAAACTGTCCCTTCTCCACGGAAAATGAGACCCCGTCCAGCGCGCGCACCTGGTTCGTGCCCGTGCCGTAGGTCTTGGTGAGATTCTCAACGCGCAAGATCTCCATACGTATGCCTCCTTTTGGCTTGATACGGACATTGTAGCAGGACAAGGTGACGCGGCGGTGACGGGGAGGTGACAAAAATGTCATATAACTGTCGTTTTCAGCGTACCCGCCCCCGATACGGTTGCCCCTCCCTTTGGGAGGGGGCAGGGGGTGGGCGATTTTCAGAGCGGTTGGATAGACGTCCCCACCCTGGCCGGCGCTTCGCGCGGCCACCCCTCCCGGAGGGAGGGGCTTTGGTGCGGGACGGAGGCGGACGCGTTTTGCCGGGACCGCTCTCATGTCCCACGCTCGCTTCCCCCCTACCCCCCTCCTACGAGGAGGGGGCGAAAAAGGTTTGCGCCTGCGGCGCATTCTCGATTTTATTGCGCCGGAGGCGCAATTTTTTATTCGCGCCGCAAAGCGGCGCAACCTTTTTTGGCTCCCCTTCGTAAGGGGAGCTGTCGCGAAGCGACTGAGGGATCGAAGGTTTCGATTTTGATGAGGGTTTGATGTATCACACCGTCGACCGGTAAAACCTCAGCAAAAACCTCGCCCCGCCGGACGTGTTTTCGGCGGTGAGGGC
>CANQSD010000069.1 GCA_947626385.1 uncultured Oscillospiraceae bacterium
TATACACCCTCACGCCGTGGGCGGGGATGGAGGCGGCGTCGGTGTATGGTTCGCCGGTGAGGAGGTCTTGGAGGGGGGCGGCGGGGGATACGGGGAAGGGCAGGGGGAGGGCCTGGGGGGTGTCGGAGAGGTTGAAGAGGGCCAGGGTGAGGGCGTCGCCGTCGGCGGACTGCCAGACGGCGCTCTTTTCGTCGCGGCTTAATTGCCGGGGGACGGCGGTGGGGGACTGGAGGGCCAGGAGGGCGGGGTTCGTGATCAGCGCCAGCGTCTCCGGGTCCAGCTTCGTCAGCTCCGCGCCCAGCATCAGGGGGGAGCGGAAGAGGCACCAGAGGGTCATCATCGTGGCCTGCTCGTCCCGGGTGAAGTTGGTGAGCCGCTCCTGCCCGAAGCCCCGGCCTACGGCGCCCAGGGGGAGCATATCGCAGTCGGGCCAGCAGCCCGGCCCGCCCACATACTGCCACCGCTCGCAAAAGTCGAATATATGCCTGAGGGCCGGCCAGCTGTCCCAAAAGTCGTCGGTGATGCGCCACATATTGGCATACCGGCAGTAGTGCCACGCCTTGTCCAGGAGCGCGGGGCCGGGGGAGAGGCTCAGGACCATGGGCCGGCCGGCCTTGTCGATGGCGCGGGCGATCATCTCCACCTCGTGGCGGCCCATGTAGGGGCGATCGGGGAAGGCGTGGGTGTTGCAGATGTCGTCCACCTTCAGGAAATCCACCCCCCAGGCGGCGTAGAGGGAGACGACGGAGTCGTAGTACGCCTGGCTTTCCGGCCTGTCCCGCAGACCGTACATATCCGGGTCCCAGTCGCACACGGACAGGGGGTCGGCGATCTCGTCGCAGGTGATGTCCGCGCCGTAGACCGGCAGGTGCCGGTGGGCGGCGTCCCGGGGAAGGCCGCGCATGATGTGGATCCCGAATTTCAGGCCCAGGGAGTGAATATACTCAGCCAAAGGGCCAAACCCCCGGCCCTCCGTGCTGGAGGGGAACCGGGCCGGGTCGGGCCAGAAGCGCCCGTACTCGTCCATCATACGCCCGCCAAAGGGGATGTACTGGTATTCGTCCCGGCGGGTCCCGGCGTCGGTGGCGTACCACTGGATGTCCACCACCACGTACTCGTAGCCGGCGGACTTCAGGTGCTTGGCCATAAATTCCGCGTTTTTCCGCACGTCCGCCTCGGTGACGGCGGTGTCGTAGTAGTCGTAGCTGTTCCAGCCCCTGGGCGGGGTGGGGGCGAAGGTATTTTTATCCATGTCAGACCTCCTTATATTTGCCCCAGACGGCGTTTCCGTGCCCGTCCGTGGTGGTGAGGACCAGGCACGTGCCGCCGTTTTCCAGGTCGGGCGCCTCCAAAAGCCGCGCCCGGTGGAAGAGGGGGTCGTTTTCCCTGAGTGTGACGGTCTCCGAGCGCTTCATGCCGTTGTCCCCATCCTCGAACCGGATGAGCTCCCACCGGCCTGCCCGGGGCTTTGCCGGTGCCAGGGACTCGCCGCCGAATGGCTCCGGGGAGAGGACGGGCCAGCCGTCCACAAAGAACATGGGCCGGACCATCATGTAAAACCGCCGGAAGCTGAGCCGCCCGTCCTTCTCTACCTTTTTATTCACCGCCGCGCCGTCCCGGATGTGGTGGACGAAGAACCAGGCGTCCCGCCGGGGGTCATAGAAGGGCACGCCGTGGCCGGGGCCGCGCAGGCCGTCCCACGCCCAGCCGGCCTCCAGCGTCCCGTGGGGCGGGGCGCTGGCCTCGAAGCGGTAGCTGCCCGCCAGCTTCTCCCCCAGAGAATGACCCACAAGGTCCCGGCCCTGCCGGTCGAGGTAGGGGCCGGTGACGCATTTGGACCGGCCCACCCGGATGTCGTAGGTGTCCCCCAGCCAGCCGTAGGAGAGAAAGAGGTAGAAATACCCGGCGTTCGGCTCATAGCACACCGCCGCGCCCTCGGGGCCGTCGGGCTTGGGGGGCGGGGACTTCCGGGCGATACACGTGCCCAGCGTCCTGGGGTCCCCGTCCAGGGGCAGGCCCGTGGACGGTTCCAACTCCTTTATATATATGCCGCCGAAAAAGGAGCCGTAGACCAGATACCGCCGGGCCCCGTCGTGGATGATGTGGGGGTCGATGGCGTTGGGGAAGGTGTCGTCCGTGCCCCAGGTGTCCGCCGCCACGCCCCGGTTCTCATAGGGACCCAGGGGGTCCTTCGCCGCGGCCAGCCAGATGCGGGACTCCGAGCTTCCGAAGGCCCTAGTGGCGGCGTAGTAAAGGCGGTACTCGCCTCCGTCATACTCGCAGTAGGGCGCCCAGAAGGAGCGGGTGGCGGCGTGCCGGGGGCCGTTGTCCCGGCCCTGCCGGATGGCGGCGTCGGAGAGGACGCTCCCGTGATATGTAAAAGTTACCAGATCCTCGGAGACGCGGGCCGGAATGCCGATACGGTCCTTGACCCCCAGCATCTCGCCAAAGGCGTCGGTGCAAAAACAGTAGTATTTTTTGCCCACCGGATCGTACATCATGCCGGGATCGTGGGCGCCGGCCGGGGCATTCCGACGGACGCTGTATTCGTTTAAAATCAAGGGGATTTTCATGCCGGTCAACCTTTCGAAGAGAAAAATACGGTCATTTTGACAAATTTAGAAAAACCTAAATCGTAAAGCTTGCCGAAGCTTTCGGAGACGAAAAATTTGGTGCAATTCGCCCAAAACGCCCCGGCGTAAAATGCCGTCCCCATAAAAATATCACAAATAAAATCGTTGTCAAGTGTTGACTTTTGTTGGGTGGGAGTGTAAAATGTTCTTAAATTAGTTCATTGTCTTCAAAAGTATTTCTTCGACTTACGGGAGGTCGTAAAATTTCCCGTCAAAATAAGCGTGGGGGCCTCCCCGTAGGAGTCCGCGCGGAACAAGGAGGACATCATGAGGGACAGAAAAGCGATCAGGAAACTCAGAGGCGGTCTCTCCCTGGTGCTGGCGCTGCTGCTGCTGACGCCGGGGTTCGGGTTGACTGCCTCAGCTGAGGGATCGGCGGTCACCACGGCCGCCACGGCCCAGACGGGCCAATTCGTCAGCGAACGGATCTCCAACAACTACACAAAGGTGAGCGCCGCGTACTCCGCGCCTGTTTACAGCGGGGAGTCGCTGCCGTTTGCCTTCGCTTCCGGTACCGGGGCGGAGGTGACCACCGACATCAAGGGGTACACAGGCGCGGCCTCGGCTTTGGATGTCCACGCGGGGGACACCGTGGAGCTGAAGGTCAACGTCCCGGCAAAGGCCTTGTACGCGCTGGGCTTCGACTATCTCTCCTATGACGAGTCGATCCTGCCCATCGAGTTCGGGATGATGGTGGACGGCGCCTATCCCTTCTACGAGGCCCGGAACGTGGAGCTCAACTCCACCTGGGTGCCCCAGGCCGAGAAGTCCTATGACCGGTACAACGACCAGGTGGTCACTGTCCCGGACAAGGACCTGAGCTGGCAGATGGGCGTCTACTTCCGGGACAGCTCCTACCGCCGCTCCACGCCCCTCTTGGTGGAGCTGGACGCCGGGGAGCACACCTTCACCTTTGAGGTGAAGAGCGGCAACTTCCTCTTCGGCGCGCTGACGCTCATGGCCCCCGAGACGGTGCCTGAGTACACCGCCGGCCAGAAGGCCGAGGGCAAGGAGCTCATCACCATTGAGGGCGAGGACTACGCTTGGACAAACGATTCCTCCGTCCACGCCCGGGCCGAGTTCGACACCGCCGTCAACCCCTATAAGATCAAGGATTCCGAGCTCAACACCGTGGACGTGGATTCCTTCGCCGACGCGGGGCAGTCCATCACCTACAAGTTCAATGTGACCAGCGCCGGCTGGTACTACATCGCCATGAACTACCGCCAGCCCAACAAGACGGACTTCCCGGTGTTCATGGACATCCGTGTGGACGGCGTGATCCCCAACACCGCCTTCCAGGATTATCAGCTCGCCTACACCAGCAGCTATGAGGTCCACACCCTCTCCGACGACAACGGCGGGAAGCTGGCGGTGTATCTGGAGGCCGGCGAGCACACCGTCTCCTACACCATCTCCCTGGACTCCATCCGCTACGTCCTGGAGGGTGTGGAGGAGATCATGGCCGGCGTCAACGACCTGGCCCTGGAGATCACCAAGGTCGCCGGCAACAACGCCGACAAGTACCGCGACCTGAAGCTCTCCCGCTACATACCCGGCATCGAGGAAACCCTCAACGGCTACGCCGACCAGCTCATCTCCCTGGAGAACAGCGCCCGCCACTTCACCCCCAAGGGCAAGAACGTGGCCGTCATGTCCTCTATGCTGGTGGCCGCCAATCAGCTCAAGTCCCTGGCCGAGAGTCCCGACGAGATCCCCTACCGTATCGCCGAGCTCTCCTCCAGCACCAACTCCGTCAACCAGTACTTGGCCAACACCATCGACTCCCTGCTGGAAAACGGCGTCGCCATTGACCGGGTCTACGTCTACCAGGAGGGCGCCGAGCTTCCGGAGGCCCCGGGCTTCTTCGCCTCCCTGTGGATGTCCATCAAGCGCTTCTTCGCCTCCTTCACCGATCAGTCCTACTCGGCCTCCAACGCCGACAGGAGCCACCTGCAGGTCTGGGTCAACCGCTCCAGCCAGTACGTCCAGGTCATGCAGAAGATGATCGACGCAGAGTTCACCAAGAATACGGGCATCGAGGTGGATATCTCCATCATGCCCGACCAGTACAAGCTGGTCCTGGCCAACTCCTCGGGCTCCGCCCCGGACGTGGCTACCGGTATCAACTACACCGTCCCCTATGAGCTGGCCGTCCGCGGCGCGCTGGTGGATATGGCGCAGTTCGACGACTTCCAGGAGACCGCGGCCCCCTATGAGCCCGGCTTCTTCCTCACCGGCACCATCGGCAATTCCGTATACTCCATGCCGGAGACCATGAACTTCTGGGTCCTGGTCTACCGCACCGACGTGCTCGACAAGCTGGGCCTGAAGGTGCCGGACACCATGGAGGATGTGCGGGATATGCTGCCGGAGCTGCAGATGCGCGGCCTGAACTTCTACTATCCCACTGCCGGCATGGCCGCCATGCGCAACTTCCACGGCACCACGCCCCTCATCGTCCAGAACGGCGGCGCGCTCTATTCCGGCACGGCCCAGGAGGGCACGACGTTGGGCAGCGAAGCCTCCGTCAACGGCTTCACACAGCTGACCGACCTCTTCACCGTCTATAACATCCCGGTGGATATCTCCAACTTCTATCAGCACTTCCGCAACGGCGATATCCCCATCGGCATCTGCGATTACGGCACCTATAACCTGATCGCCAACGCCGCTCCTGAGCTGGCGGGCTCCTGGGACATCTCCATCGTCCCCGGTACGGAGCAACCTGACGGCACCATCAACCGCGCTACCTGCGGGTGCGCCGAGTCCACCGTCATCTTCAAGTCCGACGCCGAGCGCGAGGCCAAGGCGTGGGAGTTCATCAAGTGGTGGTCCTCCAGCGAGGTCCAGGCCGAGTTCGGCCAGACCATGCAGATCACCTACGGCGACGAGTATATGTGGACCACCGCCAACACCGAGGCGTTCGCTCAGCTGCCTGTGGACAACGACCACAAGCAGGTCATCCTGGAGTTCATGAAGAACGTGGTGGACGTGGCCCGCGTCCCCGGCACCTACATGCTGGAGCGTGAGATGTCCAACGCCTTCAACGCCATCGTGGTGGACGGCGAGCCGGCCCAGAGCCGCATCGACGAAGCCGTCAAGACCATCGACCGCGAGATCATCCGCAAGCTCGAGGAATTCGGCTACATCGACAGCGACGGCAACACCATTGAGCCCTATGTGATCCCCAGCATCGACAGCATCAAGGGGATCCTGGGCAGAAATTGAGGAGGTGAACATCTGTGGCAACTGAAAGCTTAGCCAAGGAGGCCCCCATCACGCTGGCACCTCCCAAGAAGAAAAAGAAAAACAAGATATCCCGCCGGGAAAACAACTGGCACGGCTGGTTGTTCATCGGCCCCTACGCGCTGATCTTCTCCATCTTCATCCTGGTGCCCGTCATCCTGGCGGTCATCCTCTCCTTCACGAACTTCAACGCCATCCAGTTCCCCAAGTTTGTTGGATTCTTAAACTACATAACCATTCTCACCAATGACGCGGAGTTCATGAAGTACGTCCTGCCCAACACGGTGGTCTACGCCGTGGTGGTCGGTATCGGCGGCTACGCCCTGTCCTTCGTGCTGGCCTGGGCGCTGTGCAACCTGACAAAGCCCGTCCGCACTATCTTCGCCCTGATCCTCTACTCGCCCTCCATGACCACGGGCGTGGCTATGACGGTCCTGTGGAAGGTCATCTTCTCCGGCGACCAGGCGGGACTTCTCAACTCCTGGCTCATGGAGCTGGGCGTCATCACGGAGCCCATCATCTGGCTCACCGACGCCCGCTACCTCCTGCCCATCGTCATCATCATCGGCCTCTGGTCCAGTATGGGCATCGGGTTCCTCTCCATGATCGCCGGTATCCTCAACACCGACGAATCCCTCTACGAGGCCGGCTCCATCGACGGCATCTCCAACCGCTTCCAGGAGATGTTCTACATCACCATCCCCCAGATGAAGCCCCAGATGCTCTTCGCCGCCGTTATGGCCATTGTGGGCGCCTTCCAGAACGGCATGGTGACCTCCATGCTGGTGGGCAACCCCTCCCCGGGCTACGCCTCCCAGCTGCTGGTCAACCACATCGAGGACTACGGCTTCCAGCGGTATGAGATGGGTTACGCCGCCGCCATTTCCGTGGTACTGCTGCTCATCGTACAGCTCTTCAGCAAGGGCGCCAACCTCTTGCTGACGGACAAAGACCCCTATGGAAAGAAAGGAGGAGAAGAGGATGAACAAGGGGAAGAAAATTAACCCGAAAAAGTTTGAGCCCGGACAGCTCAAGATCATTCTGATCCTGCTGCCGCTGGTCATCTTCATGGGAATGCCCATCATCTTCATCATCAACCACGCCTTCAAGCCCATGGAGGAGCTCTTCGCTTTCCCGCCCACCTTCTTCGTGAAGAGCCCGGTCATGGACAACTTCTCCAAGCTCGGCGACTTCTTTGACACCAACGGCATCCCCCTGGCGCGGTACATCTTCAACAGCATCCTGGTCACTGCCCTGACGGTCGGCCTGTCGCTCCTCCTCACCACCATGTCGGCCTTCGCCCTTTCCAAGATCAAGTTCAAGGGCCGCAACCTTCTGGGCCAGATCAACCAGATCGCCATCATGTTCGTCTCCACCGCCGTGCTGATCCCCCGGTACCTGGTGATCTGCCAGCTCCACATCATCGACAACATCCTGGCGCACATCCTGCCCCTGGTGGCCATGCCGGTGGCGCTGTTCCTGGTCAAGCAGTTCGTGGACCAGGTGCCCGATTCCCTCCTGGAGGCCGCCTATATGGACGGCGCCACGGACCTGGACGTGTATGTGAAGGTCATCCTTCCCATGATCAAGCCGGCCATCGCCACCGCCTCCATCCTGGTCTTCCAGCAGGTCTGGACCAACATGGAGACCTCCAGCTACTTCTTCAACGACGACAGTCAGAAGACCCTTACCTTCGCCATGAACACGCTGGTCAACGCCAACAACTCCGTGGCCGGCCAAGGTATGGGAGCCGCCGCTTCGCTGATCATGTTCCTTCCTAACCTTATCCTCTTCATCATCCTTCAGAATAAGGTTATGAACACCATGGCCAGCTCCGGTATTAAGTAAGGGGGGAGGCAGAAATGCGAAGAAAGCTCAAACGCACGGGAGCCATGCTGCTGCTGGTGCTGCTGCTCACAGCCATGGTCTTCTCCTTCACGGCCTCCGCCGAGACCCCTTACGTCACCTACACCATCAACGGCTACGGCCAGATCCGGCAGACCCAGACGGCGTATCTGGCCTACGCCACCATCACCAAGTTCGGTGAGGAGTCCCTGTCCGCCCCGGCGGATATCTGCCTGGCGCCGGACGGCCTCCTGTACATCGCCGACTCCGGCAAAGCCTCCGAGCAGGGCGTGCCCCGCATCGTCGTGGGCGACATCGACGGGAACCTCGTCAAGACCATTGGCGAGGGGGTCCTGGTCAACCCCCGGGGCGTCTTCGTCACCAAGGACGGCAGCATCTACGTGGCTGACCGTGACGCCCAGCAGGTCATCATCTTCGACCAGGACGGCAAGGTCGTCAAGAGGTACGGCATACCCAAAAGCCCTCTCTACGGCGACAACGTGGCCTTCCAGCCCATCAAGCTGGTGGTCAATGATGCGGGGATCATGTTCATCGTCTGCGAGTCCAACACCAACGGTATCGTGGAGATCTCCCCCACCGATGACGGCACGTTCCTGGGCTATTTCGGCACGAACTTCGCCACCACGGACATCATGACCATCATCTACCGGGCGATCCTCACCGACGCCCAGCGGGCCAGGATGGCCAGCAACACCCCGGCCACGCCTACGAACCTGGCCATCGACTCCAAGGGCCTCATCTACACCGTCACCCGCGGCCTTGAGAACGACACCCTCAAGCGCCTCAACATCGCGGGCACCAATATGCTCCACAATGACGACGGCACCTACGCCGAAACGCCTGTGGCGGTGGTGGCCGGCAACCACGACAACGTCTACGTGGCCGATTCCCGGGGCTACATCTTCGAGTACAACAACGAGGGCGAGATGCTCTTCACCTTCGGCGGCCCCAACGACGGCAGCCAGCGCGTGGGCCTCTCCACCGCAGTCGCCGGTATCGCCATAGATACGGAAGACCGCATCTACGTTCTGGACAGCGACCGGGCCCAGGTCCAGATCTACGCCCCCACGGAGTTCACCAACCTCCTGCACAACGCCCTGTACCTCTACTCCAAGGGCCGCTACACCCAGGCCAAGGAGCCCCTGAGCCAGGTCCTCCGGATGAACTCCATGTTCGACTACGCCAACAAGGCCATGGGCCGCAGCTACTTCCAGGAGGGCAACTACAGGCAGGCCCTGAAGTACGCTCGCCTCGCCAAGGACTATGACGGCTACTCGGACGCCTACTGGGAGCTGCGCAACACGTGGCTGAAGAACAACATCATGACCGCCATCATCCTGTGCGTCCTCCTCTTCGTGGCGTACAAGGTGATCAAGGCCCTGGACAAGAGGAGCCACATTCTCAATAAGCCCCGGAAATTCTTCCGGAAGCTCAAGAAGAACAAGTTCGTCAACAACCTCACCTACGCCGGCTACTACATGAAGAAGCCGTCCGACGGAGCCTACGGCATCGCCGCGGAGGGAAGAGCCAACTGGCTGGTCTCCAGCTTCGTCCTGCTCCTCTTCATCGTGGAGTTCGTCATCGACAAGTACACCAAGGGCTTCCTTCTGAAGACCGTGATGGAGGGCCGGTACGAGATCGCCAGCGACATCGGCATGGTCCTGGTGGTCATGTTCGCGGTCACCGCCTGCACCTACCTTGTGTGCACCATCAACGAAGGCGAAGGCACGGTGAAGAAGATCTACACCTTCTTCTGCTACAGCCTGATGCCCTACGTGGTGCTCACGCCCCTGGCTTACGCCATCAGCCACATCGTTACCGTCAACGAGATGTTCTTAAGCCAGATGATCCAGATCCTCACCTACCTCTGGATCGCGGTGCTGCTGGTGGTAGGCCTGAAGGAGGTCAACAACTTCACCGCCAAGGAGACCGTAAAGGTCATCTTCCTCACGGCGTTCACGGCGCTGATCCTGGCGCTCCTCATCTTCATTATCTACGTGCTCTGGGCACAGGTATTCGATTTCATCTCGGCAATCGTCGGCGAGGGGGTGTACAGACTTGGATACTAAGAAACGCAGGAAGATCATATGGCTCATCGTCATCTTGGCCGTTGTGATCGTCGCCGCCATCGTCGCCACCATCCTCATCGTCCTTGGCAGCAGGCAGGCCCGCCTGACGGCCGGCAACTACAGCCACACCAGCCCCAAGCCCGTGACGAAGGGCAAGGTGGACGCTCAGGACGGCTACGTCAAGGTGGCCGAGAGCGACAGCTACGAGCTGTGGTACTTTGAGCCCAACTTCTCCATCAAGCTCGTGAACAAGGCCACCGGCGCCGTCATCGAGTCCACCCTCTCCGAGGAGAAGGACGACGGAAAGGCCAACGAGAACTGGCAGGGCTACATGAAGAGCGGCATCGTCATCACCGCCATCCGCGGCATCACCAACACCTATCAGGTGGACGTCAACACCGTGGAGACGCAGATCTCCACCTGGTACACGGACAACGGCATCTACGCCGAGCTGGAGTTCAAGGGCAACTATATGTTCGGCCTGGGCGTGGAGGTCCGGCTGGAGGGCGACGACCTGGTGGTCCGCATCCCCGACGAGTCCATTCACGAGGACAAGGCGGACACCTACATAAGCTCCGTCAGCGTCTTCCCCATGATGGGCTACACCCACCTGGGCGATGAGGCCGGCTATATGCTGGTGCCCGACGGAAACGGCGCCCTCATCTACCTGGACAACAAGGAGGGCCGCTACTCCACCGGCTTTACGGGCCTTGTCTACGGCACCGACGAAGGCATGACCACCAAGGGCTCCGT
>CANQSD010000070.1 GCA_947626385.1 uncultured Oscillospiraceae bacterium
AAAAAGGGCCGCTGTGGGCAGCGGCCCGTACGGCGTGAATTGAAATGAATTCCAAAAACTGTAGGGGCGGGTTCTAAACCCGCCCGTTTTGCCTCCCCCCTCGGGGGAGGTGGCGCGAAGCGCCGAAAGGGTCGTCCCCGCCGCGCGGGCAAATCAAGTCTGCGCCGCAGGCGCAAACCTTTTTCGCCCCCTCCTCGTAGGAGGGGGGCAGGGGGGTAGCGAAGGTGGGATGACAGAGCGGTATTGGCAAAATGGACCGTTCCCGTCCCGTCCATTCTCACACGCACGCCAGCGTGTCCTTATAGAATTGCTCCAGCTCCTCGCGGGTGGGGAAGACGGCGATATACATCTGGTTGCCCATGGCGCCGGAGAGGACCTGGGGGATGCGGCCCATGAGCTTCATGCGGGGGCCGTATTTGCGCATGATGTCCTCGTGGGTCATGGCGAATTTTTTGCCGTCCCGGCGGCCCAGGTAGGCGCAGAAATACCGGTCCTTTTCCGGGATGTCGGACTTGTCGAAGGCCACCATGTCCGCCCAGACCTTATAGACGTTGGTGCCGTGGGCGTAGTCAATCATGTCCGGGGTGTAGCCGCCGCTGGGGCGCATGTTGACCTCCAGGCCCACGAGGCTGCCCTTCTTACCCAGCCCCTCCTGGTCCTCGGTGAGGCGGAAGAACTCGAAGTGGATGAAGCGGCTCTTGACGCCGAAGGCTTTGGCCGTGGCCCGTCCGGCGGCGCGGGTGTCCTCAGGCAGGTCCCGGAGGATGTAGTAGACGGAGTTGTCCGCGTCGTTGACGATGTCCATGATGGACACGGGGGTGACGTTTCCGGCCTCGAACATGGGCTCGCCCTTGGAATCGTAAACGGCGTCGTAGGAGTTGACCTCCGCGTGGACGAACTCCTCCATGATGTAGCTGATTTTCGGGTCACGCTTTTCCAAAAACTTCTCAAGGTCCGCCTCGGACCTGAGAGCGTGGGTGTCGGAGGCCCCCACGCCATTGTCGGGCTTCACCACCACGGGAAAGCCCACCCTGGCGATGAAGTCCCGGCAGTCGTCCGCGCCCTCCACAATGTGATAGCGGGCGGTGGGGATGCCGGCCTTTTCGTAGTACGCCTTCATGTGGGACTTGAGCTTGATGGCGGGCATATCGGCTTCCTGGAAGCCGGTGGTGATGTGGAAGGCGGTGCGAAGACGGGCGTCCCGCTCCAGCCAATACTCGTTGTTGGACTCCAGCCAGTCGATGGGGCCGTGCTTGAAGATGAGGAAGGCCACGGCGCGATAGACGGAGTCGTAATTTTCCAGGCTGTCCACCTTGTAATACTCCGTCAGGTTCTCCTTGAGGCCGGCGCTCAGGCGGTCGTAGGGCTCGTCGCCGATGCCCAGGACGTTCATGCCGTTGGCCTTGAGCTCCCGGCAGAAGAGCCAGTAGTTGGCGGGGAAGTTGGGGGAGATAAAGATTACGTTTTTCACTTTCTGTCACCTCTCATAGAGTAGTGTGCCCAAAAAGAAGGGGATCTGTCGTTCCCAGCTGGCCTCGCAGTGCTCGCCGCCGGGGACGATCCGGGCGGTGACGTGGACGCCCCGCTCCATGAGCGCGCCGGCGACGGCGGCGAAGCGCTTCGTCACGGCCGGGTGCCGCGCCAGCTCCTGCGAGCCGTAGTCCATGTAGACCACCGTGTCCCGCTCCAGGGGGACCTCGACCAAAAGCCGCTTCATCCGGTCCGGGGACACCATGACCGAGGGGGACAGGGCGGCGGCCCGGGAGAAGACCCGGTTATAGGCCGTCACGGCGTAAAGGGCCATGAGGCCGCCCATGGAGCTGCCGGCGATGAAGGTGTGCTCTCGGTCCGGGAGGGTAGGGAAGCGGGCGTCCACCATGGGCTTGAAGGCGCGGACGAACCAGTCCATCGTCTCCTGCCCCCGGCCCGGAAGGGGACCGAACTCCGGGGCGCGGAAGTCGAAGGGGGAATACTCCGAGAGGCGCTCCCCATGAGCGCCGTGGCTGCACTCCACCGCGGCCACGATAAGCGGCGTCCCGGTGCGCTCCAGATACTCCTTCATGCCCCAGCTCTTGCCGTAGGTGGCGTCCGCGTCGAAAAAGACGTTGTGGCCGTCAAACATATAGAGCACCGGATACCGGGCCCAGGGATTTTGCCGGGCCTCGTCGGGGACATAGACATAAGCGCCGCGGGGCGCGTCGCCCGACAGCTCGGGCACCGTAACGGGCCATTTTTCAACCATGGAAATCACTCCTTTGCGGGATATCCCCAAGAAAGCGGGCGAGGTCTGACCCCGCCTCAGCTTGTCAGAAACCTCAAATCGATCATTTTTTCCGGCGGCATGTACGTCGGAAAAAATTCCTTTTGTCGCCCAAGTGTGCGAGCGAAGCGAGTGCGCGCAGGGCGACGGCAGGGAAATTTTGCGTGAATTCCGCAGAATTCACACAAAGTTTCCCGCACGTTCCCCTTTGTCGAAAAAGGCCAAAGGCCTTTTTCGACAGGTTCGGGCGGGGCATGAGCCCCGCCCGTGCGCTTTGGGGGAGGTTATTTCACCATGAGGGTGATGAGACGCTGAAGGACGGTGGCGACCTGGGCGCGGGTGGCGTCGCCGTGGGGATCCAGCACGCGGCTGTCGCCGCCCTGAAGGAGGCCTGTGCCCACGGCCCAGACCATGGCGTCCTCGGCGTAGTCGGAGACGTCCGTGCCGTCCACAAAGTCGGAGAGCTTGCCGGTGACGGTCATGTCGAGACCCATGAGCTTGGTGTAGCGGTAGAGCATGGTGGCCAGCTGCTCCCGGGTGACGTTGTCCTCGGGGCCGCACAGGCCGTTGCCGTAGCCGGTGACGATGCCCTCGTGGGTGGCCCAGAGGATGCCGCCCTCGTACCAGCTGCCGGCCTCCACGTCGGTGAAGATGCCGGCGGCGGTGACGTTCTGCTCGTTCTCAAGACGCCAGAGGACGGTGGCGACCATGCCGCGGGTCATGGGCTGCTGGGGGGCGAAGAAGGTGGGGGTGATGCCGTTGAAGAGCTCGTGGCCGGAGGCGAAGTCCACCGCGCCGGCGTACCAGATGTCCGCCGCCACGTCCTCAAAGTCGACGGCGCGGTCGGCGACCTTCACGGTGCAGGAGCCCTCCAGAAGGGCGTGCACGGTTCCGTCCTCCACCACGGATTTTCTGATGACCGTCTCGGTCCCGTCAGGGCCTACGGCCACCAGGACCTGGCCCTCCCCGGCGGCGGGGAGCTGGGCCTTGACGCCGCCCTTGACGGAGGCGACACTCTTGCCGTCCACGGCCACGTCGATGGCGGTGGAGCCGTTGTCCTTCGTCTCCACGGTGACGCTGACGGTGCTGCCGCCGGCGGCGTTCAGGTCCGCCAAGGCGTCGGGGGAGAGGGTGAGGGTGACGTCCCCGGCCTTGACCGTAAGGCCAAGCTCGGCGTCCGCCAGGGCGTCCACGCTGGCCTGGGAAAGCTCCACGGTGACCTTATCGGCCTTGTCGGAAAGCTTCGGCTCCACGGTGACGGTGTCGTCGCCGGCCTTCCGGGCGTCGGCGATGCCGTCGGTGACGGCCTCGGGCGCGATCTGCGCCGTAGCCTCGCCGTTCTCCACGGCAGTGTCCGGCGTCAGGCTGGGTTCGGGCTCGGGATCAGGCTTGGGGTCAGGCTTGGGATCGGGATCAGGATCGGGATCAGGATCGGGATCAGGGTCGGGATCAGGTTCAGGATCGGGATCAGGATCAGGATCGGGGTCAGGATCGGGATCAGGGTCGGGATCGGGATCAGGGTCGGGATCGGGATCAGGGTCGGGATCAGGTTCAGGATCGGGGTCAGGATCGGGATCAGGGTCGGGATCAGGATCAGGATCGGGGTCAGGATCGGGATCAGGGTCGGGGTCGGGATCAGGATCGGGGTCGGGATCGGGATCAGGGTCGGGGTCGGGATCGGGATCGGGGTCGGGATCAGGGTCGGGATCAGGATCAGGATCAGGATCGGGGTCGGGATCAGGGTCGGGATTGGGATCAGGATCGGGATCGGGGTCAGGGTCGGGATCGGGATCGGGGTCGGGATCAGGATCGGGGTCAGGATCGGGATCAGGATCAGGATCGGGGTCGGGATCGGGATCAGGATCAGGATCGGGATCGGGCTTGGGATCGCCGTTCACCGTGACGGTGACGGTCTTGGTGACGGTGACGGTCTCGGTGTCCTTCTTGGCCGGGTCGGGGTGGGCAAAGGTGGCGGTGGCGGTGACGGTGGCCGTGCCCGCGGCGGCGGCTTTCAGCGTGAGGGTGTTGCCGCTCAAATCCTCAGGGACGGTGACGGCGCCGCTTGCCGACACGGTCCAGGCGACGCTCTCGGCGCCCTCGACGGTGAGCGTCACCGTGTCGCCCACAGTGGCTGTCTGGTCGGTGATATTCAGGCCCACGGCGGCGCTGTAGGGGAGGGAAACGGCCTTCGTTTTCAGGCCGGCGATCTTGGCGTAGACGGCGCCCGCCTCGGAGCTCAGAGCGTCCTGGGCAAAGTGTACCTCAACGGTGCCGCCTTCGGCGGGAACATTGAGGGTGCCCAGAAGGGTCCCAAGAGCCTCATCGGCGTAAAAGTTCACAGTCTCGCCGGGGAGCAGGTCATTCTCGGAAAGGTCGACGGTGACGTAGTCCACGTAGCCCTCGGGGAGGTTATATACCGTGCCGGTGACGGTGCGGGGGTCGTCCGCCATGTTGACGGTGGAGGTCCCGGTCACGGCCTTGTAGTTGGCGCTGTCGGGGATGAAGGACCAGCCGAATTCAGCGGACTCCGCCGTGATCGCGGCCTCCGGCGAGGTCCAGGCGAAAGCGCCCTCGACAGGCTCATCGTTGACGCCAGGAAGCGTTTCAGGAAGGTTTTCAAGGTCGGAAAGCTTCGTGCCCTCGCGGCCGGAGAAGGGGCCGACGTTTTTGGTATCCGGCTCTGCGGGCTCGATGATCAGGTGGACGACGACGGAGTTTTCCGCGTACTGTACGTTACCCGCAGGCGTGGCCAGGACCAGCACATCATAGGTCCCGGCGTCCTTGGGAGGCTCGAGATTGAAGGACTCGGTGTTCTCGTGACCGGCGTCCGTGCCCATGTGAGGACGGTAGCGCAGGGTAATAACAGCGGCGGCTTCGGCGGGCTCGGTGGTGATCCCGGCTGTGTCATATGCCTGGACTTCGCCGTTGTAGGTCTTGGTCTGTGCCTCGACACCCTTGAGGGTGACAGGATGGGATGTACTGACGGCGACGTCAACAGTGCCGGTCAACTCGCTCTTGTTATAGTTGGCGGCCTCTTCGCTATTGAGGATAAATTTCCATTCCGCGCTGATTTTCCCGTCTTTGGCATCGCTAAGCGTTTTATTCGGGTCGCTCCACTCCAGCGTGCCTTTCACGACCATTTCCTTATTGTTGGCGTTGACAAACTCGCCGGTGAGGGTGACCGTTTCCAGAGTTCCCTGGCTCCAGCCGGTGGAGGTCTGGATGGTGCCCTCACGGAGCACGGCCGCGGCCTTGGTGACGATCAGCTTGATGTTCTGATCGATGGTGACATCATAGTTGCCCTCGTCGGGGGTGAATTTGACCTCGTAGCCTTCGCCGCTGACCTTGGCGGTCTCTCCCACGCCGTCGCTGGTAAGCGAGCCGGTAACGGCGGTGCCCAGCAGCTCCTCGCCGACCAGGCCGTCGGCCTCAAACTGTTCCGTGAGGTTCAGGACGAAGAGCTCGCCGTATTTTTTGGTGAGGGTCGTGCCCTCCTTGAGCTTCAGGGTGACGGCCTTCTTGGTGATGGAGGCCGTGGCGGTGACGGTACAGCTGGCGGGAAGCGTATAGTTGCCGGCCTTCGCGCCGGTGAGCTTGCCCGGGGTGACGGTGACGGTCTTGCCCTCGCCCACATTGGCGCTGTCAAAGGCGGCGGAGGAGGTGCCCTTGTCAACGGAGACGTCATCATCGGTCTCCACCTTGCCGGAGACGGTGATCTCCTTAACGGTGGCGTCCGTCGTGCCGTCGTAGGTCTTGTCCGCGACCGTGGCGGTGACGGTGAGCTCTTTGGGGTGGATGGTCAGCGTGGCGGTGGACGTGTCGGCGGCGAAATGGTCGCTCTCCTCCGTCGAAGCGGTGACGGTGTAGACGCCCGCCTCCGTGGGGGCTTGCGTGGTGGGCTCGCCGGTGAGCCGGCCGTCTTCGCCGTGCTTCTGGTAGGTGACGGTGATGCCGCCGATTTCGGAGGTCTCGACGTCATAATCATTGTGGTCCGGCACGATCTGGAACGTCAGCTCATGGGCCTTGCCATCGTAGGTGACGCTGTGCTCCTGGTTGTCAACGGGCACCAATTCAACGGTGTACTTGCCGGAGACCTTTACCGTGGCAGTGCCGTTGTAGATTGCGTAATTGGTCTGATCCGCCGGGGTAAAGGTAAATTCGGCAGTATACTCGCCGGCTGTATCCCATTTCTGTTCACCATTCTTCCAGGCGATAGTGCCGGTGATCGGATCGCCGGTGGTGGGATCGGTGAAATCCACCGTGGGCGTCACATCATTCAGCTTATGTGTCGCCATCAGGGACACCGTCGGCTTCTCCACGCTGGGTTCCGGCATGGCCTTGTCGACCTTGACCTTGGGGGCGGGGGCTTTCCAGCTCACGGAGTAATTGCCGGTGACGGCGTTCTGGATGGTGATGTCGTAGCCGTCCTCTTTGGCGTTGGCCTTCGCCTCAAAGCCGTCGCTGGTGAAGGAGATGCTGTTTTGCAGGGTGGTTTTAAGCGCGGAATCATCATCGTGCCCGACGATCGACCACTCCACTTTGGACGAGTCTATTGTCTCGCCGTAGGTCTTGGTGATATCCGCGGCGGTGATCTCCACCTTGATAGGCGTCACCGTCAGCGTGATCTCAATATAGCGGATCATGCGGTCGGTGTCGTTGTGAAGAGTCACCTGGTCCTTGTATGTACCCTGAGGCAGATTCGCCTTGGGGGTGAACTGGATGTGGAGGGCCGCGTTGGGTTCAATGTCATAGCACTCGCGGCCCGCGCCCTCTACTTTTATCTGACCATCCGCAGGTAAATATTTAAGGTCCATATGGTTGGTGGAGGAGGTGTAGACCTTCTCAAATTTGACGTTGCCCTCATTGCGGATGTAGAGATCCAACGGCGTCTGCGTGCCATATTCGTTGTCGTGCGTCGCGGGATCACCGTACGAGACCTCGTCACCTGTTTCGTCATTGCTTGTCCGCACCGTGAGGACGCGCCTGGCGCGCACGCCGAAGACGGGGTAGAGGGGCGTGTCGGCCTTTATGCTCGCAATCAGCTCGCTCGTTTTGCTGTTTGGCGTTTGGGACCAGCCGATAAACTCCGAATCATCCTTATCCGCCAGCGTGGGGAAGGCGGGGTAGCTGTCGGAGGGGGAGACGAGGATGCAATAGGCATCGCCATCCTTTAAAATGCGGTCTGCGTCTTTCCACATGTTTTCAGCGATATCCGCGGACTCGCTCTCCTTGAAGGTCACCTTATAAAGCGTGATGCTCTCTTCATCGCAACTGCCGCTCTTGTCTGTGACGCGGATGGTGTACATCCGTTCACCGGCGGAAATCACGTCCGCCGGGGCCTCGAAATACACCACGGAATAGTTATTGCCGTAGATGGGATCGCTGACGGAGAAGTCGTTTATTTCATGATAATTCCCTTCGCCCGCCTTGACCTCGAAGCTGTATGTATTGCGCACCTCCTGCGCGGATGCGCAGGGCGTCAACAGCTTCACGGAGAAGACGTTCCGTAGGGAGCCGCGGCTTTCCCAATCGTTCCCCTCCGGGGAGACGTCCGGGCTGCGATAATAGTAATTGACCCAGGAAATCAAGTCCTTTGGGGTCCCCGGCTCCGCCGCCGCGGCCGTCGCGGGCAGCAGCGTCAGGACCATGGTCAGAGCCAGGAGGGCCGCTGTCAGTTTCTTTTTCATAATGTTTCTCCCTTCCCTATTTTGGAAAACGGCGCGCAAGCCGCCGTCTACGCCTCCCCAGTGTACCACAAAGCCCGCCGCTTTGCAAGGCGGCGGGCGGAAATGTTCAGGAGAAAACTTTCCCGGTTCAGGCTTATTTTTTCCCTTCGTGGAGCTCCCGCTTTTCCTTCAGGTACTGGGAAAGGGGCACGTCGGTGCGGAAGGGGACAAAGAAGTTATACTTGAGCTTGCGCTCCTCCAGGGAATTTTTGATCTGGAGCTTCAGGGCCTCGTAACGGACGACCACGTCGTTCTCCTCGGCCAGCTTCCTGAGGCGGGCGGTGAGGTGGAGGGAGTGGGCAAGGTCGATGAGGAACACGCCGAAGAACATCCCCACGAAGAAGGAGAAGGCCAGGTTGTTGGAAAACCAGGCGAGGGACCTGAGGATCCGGGGATGGATGAGGAAGTAGTACCCCGCGCCGGCCAGGGCCCAGATGAGGGAAAATTTCGGGCAGATGAGGCCCTGGATGTTCCCCCGGACGTTGCTGTAATCCCACAGGCGCACGTGGGCGACCTTCAGCATGAGAAGGCCGGCGATGTACTCGATGACCGTCATGGCCACGGCCATGACGAGAAAGAGGACCAGCTTTTTATAGCGCAGCGCGGCGATCCAAGGGATGTTCTCCGTCAGGGCGACGAGGAAGAGGATACACAGCCCGAAGCCGTAGAGCGGCACATAGGGCCCGGTGCAAAAGCCGGGATTGATCCACTTCCGCTCGGGATTGGCGGAGGAGAGGAACCGCCGGAAGAGAAGCTCCACGACCCACCCGGCCACAGAGCCGATAAAAAAGAGAAACGCCAGCGCCAACGCAAGATCCATACGACCGCCCCCAACGAATCGTGAAATTGTCCGCCGCGCAAGCCCGCGGCATGGGATAGTATAATACTAATATCTAATTAAAAGAAGCCATTCGCAACGGTCTTTTTCGCGCCATACTGCGTCAGCCGCCTTGGGAATACATACAGTATTCCCTGCGGCGTCTTCCTTGCCTGACGCGAAAAATCCTCGCCGCTCGGTGTCTCCTTTTAAGTAGATATTAGTATAAACCCTTTGACGGGATTTGTCAAACGGCGGGGGCGGCCCTTGCAAGGAAATGTAAAGACAAGCTTGATATTTTGCCGGTTTGCGGTATAATCAGCATAGAAGACCCGACTTTCCGACGGTAAAGGGGCGAACGAGGTGAGAACATGGAGATAACGCTTACCGGCACGGACAGCGTAGCATGGGGCGGCTGGACGCCGGAGAAGGCGGCGGAGTTTTTGCGCGAGGAGCGCATCTCCCTGCGGACCTTTTCCGAGACGCTCCGCGCCCTCTACCCCCTGCCGGACCTGCAGGAGAGGCTGATCCGGGAGCTTTCCGCCTATCAGGACCTGCCCAGCCCCGAATCCACGCTGAGGAAGGTGCGCAACTGGCTCACGGACCGGCATATTCCCACCGACCGGGAGGAGCTTTTCCGCATCGGCTTTGCCCTGAAGCTCCCCGAGAGCGGCGTCAACCGCCTGCTGGGCCAATGCACCGGCTGCGGCATCCATTACCGGGATGGGCGGGACGCGGTCTACGCCTGGTTCCTCCGGGCCATGAGGCCCTACCCGGAGGCGAGGGATTTTTTCGCCGCCCTGCCGCCCATACCGCTGCCGGACGCGCCGCTGCCGCCGGGGGTGGGGACCGATGTGACCCACGACCTGCAAAGGCTCTTTTTGGCCCCCGCGTCTCCGGAGGAGCTTCGGGCGCTCTACCTTGCCAAGCGGGAGCTCCTTGGGAGCCTCCACATGAGGGCGTACAGGTATCTGGACCAGTACATGAAAGTCCTGCAAAAGCCCGTCACCGCCACCGGGGGCAGCGGGGAGACGCCTTATTCGGTGGAGGATGTCACGGACCTCTATCTGAAAATGGGGATGCCCAGGTCCCGCCCGCGGGGGGAGCTCAGCGTCACCCAGAAGCTCATCAAGCACAATTGGCCCAACCCCACCTATCTGAAAAATATCTGCGCCCGGAAGGAGGACGTGCCGCGCAAGCTCCTGCTTTTGCTGTACGTGGTGACGGAGAACGTGGTGGACTCCGGGTACAGCGAGCTGGACGAGCCGTATATCTCGGCGTCCGAGCGGTTTGAACAGCACTGGTGGACGCTCAACGCCATCCTCAACGACTGCGGTATGCCCGTCCTCGACCCACGGGACCCCACCGACTGGCTGACGCTCTACGCCCTCTCCTCCGACGACCAGCCCATGAGCGAGCGCATGGCGAAGGTCATCGAGAAGCTCTTTTCCCGCTGATCCCCTATGCCGCCGGAAGGCCTACAGCCTTCCGGCT
>CANQSD010000071.1 GCA_947626385.1 uncultured Oscillospiraceae bacterium
TTATACCGCATTTTCATCACCTAGTTTATTTTACCACTGTTATATATAACTGTCTACTTTTTATTAGAGATTAGTATAAAAAATGCGCCAAAGGCGCAAACCTTTTCCCCGCCGCACGGCGGCGCTGCCTTTGGATTAGAAATTCTCCCGGCACCGTTAAAGTGCCGGGAGAAAAATTATTGTCCTATAAGCCGAAGCTTTTCCTCTCGGGTCAGGGCCTTGATGGCCAGCTCCCGGCGGAGGGCGGCGGGCTTGTCGGGGGCCTCCTCGGAGTAGGCGAGGGACACAGGCAGGCGGGCGCGGGTGTATTTGGCGCCATGGCCGGCGTTGTGGGTCCTGAGGCGCTTTGCCAAGTCGTTAGTGATGCCGGTGTAGAGCGTCCCGTCGGCACAGCGCAGGATGTAGACCGTGTACTTACCAGTCACTGTCCATCATGCCGCCCATGAGGTCGTCCATGCCGCTGATGAGGTCGCGCAGCTCCTGCTCGTCCAGGGTCAGGAGGTTGTTGGTGTTCCGCGGCGTGGACACGGAGCCGCCGGCGGTGTAGGTGATTGTCAGGGGCAGCTCCACGTAATCGTAGTAGTCCCCGTCATCAAAGACGAGGTTGCTGAGCTCGAAGCCCTTCTTCGTGACCTTGAGGCCGCAGGTGAGGGACGCGGGATCCTCATAGGGGACGTCGATGTCCAGGCTGAGGTCGTCCCCGTCCCACTGGGCGGAGACGGTCATGGTCTCGCCGTCGTAGGAGAGAGTGATCTCGTGGGTGTAGCCGCCCCGGTCGCTCACGTGGCTTGCGAAGGAGAACTCTTCATAATCGTACTCGATGGAGCCGGTGATATCCCCGTCGTCAAAGAAGTTGACGGAGTAGTCGACCCCGTACTCAAGCTCGCGGCCGGACATGGACACGACCTTCTTGTCGGCCACATAGTAGCTGATGTCGAGCCGCAGGTCCTCGCTGCGGATGTCGTCCAGGGCGTCGTTCAGGGCGTCGTCCATCATCGCCTGCAGGTCGTCCATGTCAAAGTCCTCGCCGGTGATTTTGCCAAGCTCCACGAGGGTATCCCACATGGGCATCTCGAGCATCATGTCGTAGATCTTCTCCATGAGCTTCGCCAGGTCGTCGCTGTCCACGGTGGCGGTGAAGACGTAGCCGTCCACGTCCTTGCCGTCCAGCTCCACGGTGTCCTCCTCGTAGTCCACGTCAAGGTCCTTGATGAAGTCCGTGCCGAGGGCTTGGGAGTCCTTGATAAGCTTGTCGATGTCGATGAATTCGGAATCCCACAGAAGGTCCAGCATCTCGTCGATCTGATCCAGATCGCTGGTGTTGATCTCATCCTGGGCGTACTCCCACAGGAAGCTGCTCTTGAGCTGCCGGCCGATGTCCCGGGGCTTGATGCCGTAATAGTCGTCGTTGCCGGTGAGGAGCGGGAAGGAGACGCCCAGGAAGTCCGGGGTCAGGCAGGCCCCGCCGCTGATCTCCATGCCGTAGCTGGCCGCTTCCAGGTTCAAAAGGAAGGACTTATTCTCCAGGTCATAGGCCAGGGAGAGGTCGTCGATAGAGACGTACCCGTCGTCGGTGTCTATCTCGCCGGAGACCGCCACAGTGCCGGAGGTGTCCAGAACGCCGGCAAGAGCAGCCAGGGGAGAGCCGGCGTAGCGGTCCTTCAGCTCATTGACGGTGTTCTCCAGAGCCATGGCCAGATACCCGGCCGGGTCGTCCTTGGGGGATTTGACAACGGGCGTCAGACGGCCGCTTTCCTTGCCGCCGCTCCCACCGCCGCCCTCGGAGCCGGAGCACGCCGCCAGAGAAAGCGCCATGGCCAGAGAGAGGATAAGAGCAAAAATACGTTTTGCGGTATGTTTCATTGTGTTGCCTCCCAACTGAAATGATGACAATCATTATACTCCTTTCTGCCATAAAATCAAGTGTAAACCTCCCCATTTTTGACAGTTTTCTTTTACCCGCGGAAAAAACAGCCGTCGAAAATGACCGGGGCAGACGAAACCCCCGGCGCCGAAGGGTCCGGACGCCGGGGGAGGGGGGTCATTTAAAGAGGTTGAAGACCGCTTTCATCAGGGCGCCGTAGATCTGGCGCTTGGAAAGCTCGGTGATGTTGCGCGTTTGGGCCGGGGGCTCGATGACGCCGCCGGGGGCGGTGGCGACGGTGAGGACGTTCCGGTCCCCGCGCTCGCCGGAGTACCAGATGCCGTCATACCGGACCTTCCCGTCCTCCGCCGTCAGCGTCCCCTCCAGGGCGAAGTCGGTGTAGTCGCCAGCGTAGGTGATGAAGGAGAGCGTCCCGTCCTCGGCCCAGTCGAGCTTTGTGGCCTGTCCCTGGGGGACGGTGAGCTCCATGAGGACGCCGGCGTGGAGGTCCAGCGTGAAGGTAAACAGGGGTTCCACGGCGACGCGCACCGTCTCGCCGTTGTCGCCGTAAAGCTCCGTCTCCACCAGGGTAGTGGAGCCGTTTTCGGCGTACCTGGCACTGATGTGGCGCAGCTTCCCGTCCGCCACGATAAAGGCGGCCTCCGTCTCCATGCCGCTTTGCCGCAGGGCCTCCAGGGCCTCGTCCACCGCCGCGGCGCTGTCGTCCCCGGTGCCCAGGCCGTAGGCCAGCACCCAATCGGGGAGGGCGTTGGACAGGGCCTTCAAAAAGTCGGCCATGTCCCCGGCGGGGATGACGGCCTCGAAGCGCTCACCCCGGACCTCCCGCCCGTCCACGGTGACGGCCGCCTTTGAGGCGGTGGGGTCGAGTCTGGCGAGAAGCGCATGGATGGCGTTGTCGATCTGCTCCTTTTCCGGCAGGGCGAACACGTTCACGTCCTGGGGGACGGACGCGAGAAGGGCGTCGAGCTGCGCCACCGCGTCCATGTCCAGCTCCACAAGCTCCGCCAGCGCCGAGCCCCGGAGCTGCTCTGAGAGCCCGTAGGGCCGCAGGCCGTAAAACACCTCGTCCCCAAAGAGCTTTTGGCAGGATACGCCCGCGAACTCCGGCCCGTAGTAGATGTCCAGGGGCATCTCATCCGTGGAGATGACCAGGTCCACCCGTGCCTGACCCGTGGCGGCGTTGTAGACCGCCGTCCCGGAGAGGGTCCCCAACAGCTCCCCGGCCTCGTCGGGGAAGCCCACGGTCACGTCGGCGGTGATGGCGTCGTCCGCCGAAAGGCCCCGAAGGCCCGCCAGCGGCGAGGCGTCCAGCCGCGCCTGAAGGTCCGCCATAGTCTTGTCCACGGCGGCGGTGAGGCGCTCGCGCGCCGTGAGCTCCGGCTCCGAGGGACCGGTCTGGACAGGCTCGGACCCGTCCAGCTCAGACCCCGCCGGCGTGTCCTCACCGCACCCGGCAAGGCACGCAAAAAGCGCCGCGACGCAAAGCACCGCCGCCAAAAGCCGTTTACATGTTTTAAACATAAGACCACCTCAGCTTGTCTAAAAACCTCAAAACGACCATTTTTTCAACAGGATCATCGCATAATGGCCGCCGTGTTCAACGTCAGCACGGAGTTCAGGATCAGTACGTCGCTTCCAGGCGTGAAGCTCACGACGTTTGGAAGATAGGTGCCGGTGATATACCGCATATCGATGACCGTGATCTTGCGGTAGGCCCCCAGGAAGAGGGGAACAAGGCTGGAGCCGAAGGAATCCCGGAAGATGTAGAGCTCCTTATCGGTTTTGGCGTCCTCGTTTTCCAGGAAGATCACCGGCTGAGCCCCGCCCAGAAAGACGTCGTAGCCGTCCTCGCCCTCAAATTTTTCGGGCACGTAGACACCGTCAAAGTCGTAAAGCGGCCCGGAGACGGCGGTGGAGTCGGTGTAAGCGCTGGTGAGGTACACAAGCTCATCGAAGAGGAACAGGGATCCCACGTCTCTGGCGAAGACGCCGCGAAAGGGAGAAAGGGTGTGGGCGGCGTAGTCCTCCCGGGGCGTGAGGTACTGCTCCACGCCCATGGCCCGGGCCAGCGCCGCGACGGTGTCAAAAAGCTCCGTCTGCCGCCAGTGGTTGTCCGTGAGGTAGTAGTCCTCCAGCGTCAGGGTGTCCAGAATGTCCACGACCGTCGCCCCCTGAAGCCCCCCGGTGAAGGTGTCCAGCAGCGTTTCGTAGTCCAGCACCGGGAAGCCGGCCTCGCCGCGGACATAATAGTTCTTGTCGGGGATGACGGTGCAGTAGACATGGCAGTCCTTGAGGTACGTGTCGATGAGACTGCTGTAATACCTCGCGCCGTAGCTTAACTGGTCCTGACGCGTGGTCGTCTCCTCCCGGAAGAGCATCCCCTTCCACTGCCAGACACCGTTTCCCAGCGCCTTCGCCTCTTCGGGCTCGGTGGCCGCGGGCTCAGTGGCCGCAGGCTCAGTGGCCGCGGGCTCGGTGGGCGCGGAGGAGGCGGGCGGCTCGGCGGGGTTTGTCCCGGTGGGGCCGGATGTGCCGGCGGGGGAGGGGACGGGGCCCCCGCACCCGGCGGCCAGGGCTGTGAGCGTCATGAGGCACAGCGCCAGGGCCGGGGCGCGGCATAAAAGGTTTTTTCGTCCCATATGTCACCTCATGTTGGAGGCGGAGTTGAGGGTGAGGGTGGAGTTGATGATCAGCACGTCGCTGCCCGGCGTGAAGTCCACCATGGTTCCCAAAAACGCGCTGGTGATGTAGCGCATATCGATGACCGTGATCTTCTTGTAGGCCCCGGTGAAGAGGGGCGTGAGGCTGGAGCCGAAGGAATCCCGGAAGATATAGAGCTCCTTATCGGTTTTGGCGTCCTCGTTCTCGATGAAGATCAACGGCTGTGTGCCGCCCAGGAAGACCTCATAGCCGTCGGTGCCGGCGAAGCGGTCCGGGGTGTAGACGCCGTCGCCGTTTTCCACGATCTTGAAGGTCTTTGTATCGACCCAGCGGACCTTGGCGCTGTCGGTATAGGCGCTGGTGAGGTAGGTGAGGTCATCGGCCCGGATGGGCAGGGCCGCCTGGTACATATAGACCCCCTTGAAGGGCGTGAGGGTGTGGGGCGTGTAGGCGTCGGCGGGGGTCAGCGCGTCCCGGATGCCCATGGCCTCGCCCAGGCGCGCCACGGTGTCAAAGAGCTCCGGCTGACGCCAGTGGGTGTCCGTGCGGTAGTATTTACCTATCTCCAGGGTGTCCCGGATGTCGATGTACTGAGCGGCTGTGAGCTCCTCGGTCATGATGCGGTAGATCTCGTCATAGTCTAAGTGCGGGTAGCCGTTCTCCTCGGCGGCAAAGTAGTTCTTGTCGGGGATGACGGAGAAATAGACATTGCAGTCCTTGAGATACGTGTCGATGAGGCTCGTATAGTACCGGGCGGCGTAGTGGATCTGGTCGAGATTCGTGCTCGTCTCCGTCTTGAAGACGGTGCCGTTCTTGATCCACAGGCCGTTGGCGTCCATCTGCCCGATGCCGTAGAGGCGGAAGACGGAGTTGACGGTCCGGAACAGCTCCCGGCCGGGGAACTGGTCCAGGTTATAGGACTCCAGCTCCTCGGAAAACTCCCGGTCGAAGACGGAATATTCCACCACGTCCGGCATCTTGGTGAGCTCCCGGCGCTCGGATTCGCTGACGTCCTTGTCGGGAAGGAACATGGCCGTCACGGAAAGGCCGAAGATGACCAGCACGAACACGCCGATGGTCAACCAATATTTTACCTTTAAAAGCTTGGTCATATACGTTCCCTCCTTTAAAATCTGAAATACAGGAAGGGGTTGAAGGAGCCGTTGATGATGAGCGCGGTGCAGACGATCAAAAGCGCCGCCGTGGCCAGAGGCTCCAGCGCCACCTTGGCACCTTCATGGAGCTTGCCGTAGAGCCACTTGGGCAGGGGCGTGGCGCCGATGACGGCGAGGATAATGGCGACGCCGTAGCTGCGCAGGTTGTATACAGCGGCGGCGGAGACGAGCGGGATGCCGCCCGCGCCGAAGAGCCCGCCGATGTCGCTCACCACGCCGGAAAGGCCCTGGGCGTTGAAGATGACGAAGCTCAGCACCACCACAAAGAGCACATAGATGTGCCGGAAAACGCCGGGGAGCTTGTCGAGGATCTTCCCCAGCCAGAGCTTTTCAATGATGAGCAGTACCCCGAAGAGCACGCCCCACAGCACGAAGTTCCATTCCGCCCCGTGCCACGCGCCGGTGAGGATCCAGACAATGGCGATGTTCCGGAGCCACTTGAGCTTCGTGGTCCTGTTGCCGCCCAGGGGTATGTACACATAGTCCCGGAACCAGCCGCCCAGGGTCATGTGCCAGCGCCGCCAGAACTCGGTGATGGACTTGGAGATATAGGGATAATTGAAGTTCTCCGGGAACTTGAAGCCGAAGATGCGCCCGAGGCCAATGGCCATGTCGGAGTAGCCGGAGAAGTCAAAGTAGATCTGCAGCGAGTACGCGATGGCGTAGACCCAGAAAAAGAGCACGGACTTGTCCGAGGAATCCCGGAAGACCTGGGTGAACTCGCCCATGATGTTGGCGATCATCACCTTTTTCCCGAGACCGAAGGCAAAGCGCCGGATACCCAGCGCCACGTCCTCCAGGGAGTGATGACGCTCCTCCAGCTCCGCCGCCACGTCCACGTAGCGCACGATGGGCCCGGCGATGAGCTGGGGGAAGAGGCACACGAAGGTCGCCATGGTGGACAGGTCCTTCTGGGCGTGGGCCCGGCCCCGGTAGACGTCGATGGTGTAGCTCATGGTCTGGAAGGTGAAGAAGCTGATGCCGATGGGCAGGGGCACCCCCGTCTTGGGAATGGCGGTGCCGAGGATGGAATTCACCGTTCCGATGAGGAAGTCCGTGTACTTGAAAAAGCCCAGCATCCCCAGATTGATGACGATGCTGGAGATGAGGGCGATCTTCGCCTTTTTCTCCCCCCGGTGCTTTTCAATATAGATGCTGTGGAGCCAGTCGGAGACGGAGGAGAAGATGAGCAGCAGCACATAGACAGGCTCGCCGAAGAAGTAGAAGACGAGGCTTGCCAGCAGCAGCACATAGTTCTTCGCCTTCACCCCCGGCGCGCAGGCGTAGAGCAGCAGCACGATGGGCAAAAAGGCGTAGAGGAAGGTAGCTCCCGAAAAAAGCATAGGCGTCTCTCCCTTACAACACGGGGAGGCCGCCGGGGCCTCCCCACAGTCTGTTAAACAACTCCAATCGAGCATTTTTGCCGGCGGCATGTACGTCGGAAAAAATACCTTTTGTCGCCCAAGTGTGCCCCGCAGGGGCGCGCGCAGGGCGACGGCAGGGAAATTTTGCGTGAATTCCGCAGAATTCACACAAAATTTCCCGCACGTTCCCCTTTGTCGGAAAAGGCCACAGGCCTTTTTCGACAGGCCGCGGGGAGGCCGCCGGGGCCTCCCCAAGTTTCCTTTTAGAAGTTTACGCGTTGAAGGCGTCGATGAAGCTCTGGGCGTCCAGACCCAGCTCTTCCTTGGAGGTCATCACGAAGAGGACCAGCCCGTCCTTCACGGCGGAGGCCACAGAGTCGGCGGTCATGCAGATCATCCAGTTGGGGTTGGCGTTCTTGTCAAGCTCGGCCTTCAGGTCCTCGGCGGAAGCGCCCTCGGCGGGCTGGATGAGCAGGACCACGTGGGCCTGGCCCATCACGGGCTGATTGACGGCGATATCCGCGCCCTCGGGGACGGCCATGCCGCTAAACCAGTTGGCCCAGAGGCCCTCCGTCTCAAAGCCGGCTTCCTTCAGCGCGGCAAAGGAGGTGTTCTCCACGGGCATCTCGCCGGTCTTGCCGTCGCAGATGGCGGTGATCTTGGCTACCAGCTCGTCGTCCGTCAGACGCGCGGCGGGCTCGCCTTCGGAGGGCTTGGTCTCCTCAGGCTTCGTCTCGGGGGGATTGGATTCCTCGGGCTCGGCGCTGCCGCTCGTCTTGGGCGGTTCGGTCCCGTTGGTGTCCTCCTTGGCGCAGGCCGCCAGGGCCAGGACCATCATCAGGACCAGGATCAGGGCAATTGCTTTCTTCATCTTTTTCATTTCTCCTTACGTTTTAAAATGTATGTCAACCGTTGAACGCGGCGATGAGCGCGTCCGCGGTCTCCTCATTGGTCATCACGAAGAGCACAAGATTCCCCACGACCTTGACCTGCACGCTCTGGGCGGTGGCGCACACAAGCCAGCGGGGGTTGGCGTCATCCTTCAGGGCCTCGGCGAAGGCCTCGGCGTCCTCGCCCGCGGGGACCTCGATGAGCATGACGATGTGGGCGGGAGGGGCCATCTGCAAATGGTTCATCGCCACGCGCAGGCCCTCGGTGTACCGGACGGACCCGTTAAAGAAGTTGTTGAACTCCGAGGCGCTTCTGGGGGCGGCGCAGTAGGAGCCCTCGACGATGTCCGCGCACAGCGCGTCCAGCTTCTCCACCAGATCATCGGCCTGCGCTACGGGGATCTCCTCCTCCGGCTCGTCGCCGCCCTGGCCGCCGGGGGTGATGATGCCGCCGGGCCCAAACTGGAAGCCGGGTCCGACGAATCCGGGCGTGCTGCCCTGGGGCTCCGTCTCCTCCGGCTCGGTCACGGGAGGCTCTGTCTCAGGAGGCTCTGTCTCAGGAGGCTCGGTCACAGGAGGCTCCGTCTCGGGAGGCTCGGTTACGGGCGGCTCGGTCTTGGGAGGCTCCGTCTCAGGCGGGTTGGTCTTGGGAGGCTCAGTCTTCGGCGGTTCCGTCTCCGCCGGCTTCGTCTCAGGCGGGACGGTCTCGGTGGGTTCAGTCTCGGCCGGTTCCGTCTCGACGGGCTGGGTCTCGGGCGGGACAGTCTCCTCCGGCTTTGTCTCGGGCGGGTTTGTCTCGGGGGCCTGGGATTCGGAGGGCTTCGGATCGGACCCGGAGGGGGTCGAGCCGCCGGGCTGGCCCGTGGTCTTGCCGCCGCAGGCGGCCAGGGACAGGACCATGGCAAGCGCCAAAAGCGCGGTCAGAAATTTTTTCATTGTCTCTATTTCCTTTCTGCTTGATCGCCGCGCATTCGCGGCGTCCACGCTTTAGACGCCCCGCAGTCCGGAAAAGTTCCCCAAAAGCTGAATTTTTCTCATTTGCCTCCGGCGATGTCCCGCACCACCCTGGAGGCGGCGATGAGCCCCGCCGTTCCCGGTACGAAGGCAGAGGACCCCGGCACGTCCCGCCGGCCGGGATTTTCCAGCCTTGCCAGCGCCTCGCCCTCCTCGTCCGGCGTCAGCGCCGGCTCCCGGGAGTAGACCACCGTGAGCCTGTCCACGCCCCGCCGCCGCAGCTCCTTGCGCATGATCCGCGCCAGGGGGTCGAAGCTCGTTTTGAAAAGGTCCGTGACCTCGAAGGCCGTGGGGTCCAGCTTGTTCCCCGCGCCCATGCAGCTGATAAGGGGCGTGCCGGCCTCAAAGCACCGTACCGCCAGCTCCAGCTTGCCCGTCACCGTGTCGATAGCGTCTATCACGTAGTCGTAAACGGAAAAATCGAACTGCCCCGACGTTTCCGGGGTGAAAAAGAGCTTGTATGTACGCACCAGGATCTCCGGGTCGATGTCCCGGACCCGCGCCGCGGCGGCGTCCACCTTCGCCATACCGACGGTGGAGCGCAAAGCGTGGAGCTGGCGGTTTAAATTGCTCTCGGAGACCACGTCGTTGTCCGTGAGGTCCAGCGCGCCCACGCCGGAGCGGGCCAGCGCCTCCACGGCGTAGCCTCCTACGCCGCCCACGCCGAAGACGGCCACGCGGGCGCGGCGCAGACGCTCGAGCCCCTCGCGCCCCAGCAAAAGCCCCGTCCGGGAAAGCCAAGCTTCCATCACTCCGCCCCCTGGACGCTCAGCGCCTCCAGGGCGTCCTGCCCGCGCTTTGTGAGCGCCATGCTGCCCCGCCGGTCCGTCTTGCCCATGGCGTCGTAGTCGAAGCCCTGGAGAGGGAGGTCCGGGTCCACGTCCACCAGCCCATAGAGCTTCAGCGCCGTAAGACCGCTTTCAAACCGCCTCCCGTCGGGCAGCACCGCGAAGGCCCGCCCGTCGCGCTCGCCCACAGGCAAAAAGGCGTATTCCCCCAGCGCCTCCAGAAGCTCAATGGCGCTTTTTGTCAAAATCAGCTCTTGTCCGCATCCGCCGCAGGGCATGGTATCACCTCAAAGTCAGTTTGACCGGAACAGCGAAAAATATTTTACCACAAACCGCTAGGGAAGTCAATTTTTCCCTCAGAAAAAAGAAAAAATATGAAGTCGGACGGAAAACGTATTGAAATTTTTTGTGGAATGTGGTAAAGTACCATATTATTGAGTCGGTTCGCCAAAAAGAAGGGAAGATTTTATGTTCTGTCCGAAATGCGGCGC
>CANQSD010000072.1 GCA_947626385.1 uncultured Oscillospiraceae bacterium
CAGGTCAGCAAACCGTAACGGCAGGCAAATCTACGCTGTCAGAGAAAGGAGAAAACCATGACAGGAAGCCTGCAAGTGAAAAACGATAAATTCTACATTGTTCTGAACACCGTTGAAAACGCGAAACGCAAACAAAAATGGATAGCTACCGGCCTGGAGGCCAAGGGCAACAAGCGCCGGGCCGAAAAGCTCCTGCGGGACACGCTCACGCGGTACGAGGCCGCGCCCCCTGCGCCGAAATCGGACATGCTTCTATCCGACTGCATCCGTGACTGGCTCAAGGTCGTCAAAAGGAGAGTTGACGAGGTGACGTATCAAGGCTACGAGCAAAGCGCCAACGCCCAGGTAATCCCGTACTTTGAGGAGCGCCGCACAAAGCTCTGTGATGTGAGCGTGAAGCTCCTGCAAGCCTACTTCGACGAGGAGGCCGACCACGGCCGCAAGGACGGCTCCGGCGGCGTCTCGCCCGCGTCACTGCGCCAGTACAAGAACATCATCAACCAGACGCTGAACGAGGCGGTGAAGGCCGAGCTGATACCTTCTAATCCGTGCGCGTTGGTGGAGCTGCCCAAGATGGAGCGTTTCGCCTCCACCTTCTACAGCGCCGCACAGCTCAAGAAGCTCTTTGACGCCACGAAGGATGACCCGCTCTACCCGCTCATTCGGATAACGGCCCTCTACGGTCTGCGGCGCAGCGAGGTCCTGGGCCTCAAATGGGACAGCGTGGACTTTGACGCCGGACGGCTCACCATCCGTCACACCGTCGCCAAGGTCACGAGAAAGGTGGAGAAGGACAAGACCAAGAACAGCTCCAGCCACCGCTCCTTCCCCTTGACACCGGAGGCCCGCGCCATCTTCGAGGCCGCACAAGCCGCCGAAAACGAAAACCGGCGGCTTTGCGGCAAGGAGTATTCGGAAAACGACTACATCTTCAAATGGCCCGACGGGAGGCCCTTCGACCCGGACTACGTGACAAAGCACTTCGCCCGGCTCCTCAAAAACAACGGTCTGCCCCACATCCGCTTCCACGAAATCCGCCACAGCTGCGCCAGCCTGCTCCTGAACGGCGGCGCCACCCTCAAGGACGTCCAGGAGTACATGGGCCACGCGGACATCAAGATGACCGCCAACATCTACGGACACCTGGACACCGCGAGAAAACAGGAGCTGACCAACAGGATTGCCGGAAGTATCTTCTGAGCGCGTTAGAAATCCCGTTAGAACTCAGAAGCGCACCGCGCCGGAAAAAGCAAAAAAGGTTTTGAAAATCCTCAAAAAGAAGATAATCAAAACCTTTTTCGTGGTGGAGACGGTCGGGATCGAACCGATGACCTCCTGAATGCCATTCAGGCGCTCTCCCAGCTGAGCTACGCCCCCGTGCGCTGTTGTTCACAGCGTTAGAGATAATACCATAGAATGCCGGGGTTGTCAAGGGAATTTTCTAAAATTTTTTCGATTTTATAATGGGGCTTGTTTGAAAACGCGTGAAGATCCTACAAAACCGCTTGAGTTTCTGAAAAAAACACTCCAGCGGATGGCACTCCTTGTAATTAGATGCTCGCGCGGCATTTATATTTCAATCAAGCCCTGGTATCAGTAGCCGATCACCGTGTCGGCGCCGTAGTAATCGGCGATCTGCATATTGGGCCAGGTATCTGTTTGCGCCGTGCTGAGGTCCCGAAGGCCCCAGAAGGCGCTGTAGGGCGTGGTGGGGTGGATGACGGGCAGGAGCAGGTCCCGCTCCCCGGCCTCCAGGGAAGCGTGGATGGTGGACAGACGCATTTTAAAACCCACGTGGCTCTGCCAGATGCTGTAGGTCCCGGTGACGAGGGACAGCGCGAAGGCCACCGTCAGCGCCCCGAGGGCGGCGTTTCTCAAGGTCCCGCCCGCCGTGCGCGGCTGGAAGCCCGCCAGGAGCACGCCGCAGGCCAGGATCAAAAGGGTCACCGTGGCGCTGGCGCACCGGTCGGGGTAGTACCCGGCGAAGGTCAGCATATAGTTGCCGCCCACGGCCCCCAGCGCCAACACCGCCGAGAGGGCCGCGCGCTTTCCAGGGACCTTCAGAAAGAGGGCGATGGCCATCAGCGCCGCCCAGACCATGAGCAGCGTCCGGCCGTAGCGGGTCAGCATATCCGTGGCAAGAGAAATATTTTTCAGGAGCACGTCCAGGGTCATTGAGGACTGCTTGGCCTTCATCTCCGCCGGCATACACATGAGAGCGATATAGCCCGCCGCGCCAAGCCCCAGGGGGACCCAGAGCCAGCTTTTCAGGGACTTTTTGTCAAACACCCGGGAGAGGCCCAGCAGCGCCGCGGCGATAAAGAGCCCCACGAAGCTCATGACCTCGATATACATCCCGAAGGGCAGGGCAAAGAGGCAAAAGAGGGCCCGCAGCCACCAACGCCTTATGAGCTCCCCGCCGCGCATAAACCGGTAGACATAGGGGCAAATGAAGAGCATCCCGAAAAAAAGGCCCCAGAGATAATTGGCCGACCCCAGCTGCCAGAGGGCCACCTGGCCGAATACCGGCATCCAGTACCACAGCGCCATGAAGATCCCGGCGGCCAGGAGGGTGTTACGCCTCGTCCCCACGCAGGATATCCGCCAGAGGACGTACCAGAGAAGGGTGAACACCCCGGCGTTGACGAAATTGAAGACGGCCTTGGGCCAGATCATAAAGAGCTGCGCGAAAAAGTGGCTGACCACCCGGCCGTTCATGGCGTAGCTGTGGACGTACATAGACCGGAGAACCTCCCCCAGCGTGGTCACCTGGCTGTGGTCATAAAAGCTGCAGCGGTAAACGTAGTCATCCGCCACGTAGGGCGTCAGGAAATTGAGGAACAGCATAAAGAGGAACACCAGCGCCGCCATCACGGGTACGCCCCACTTGGATCTCGCGGCTTTATACAGTTTTTTCATACCGGCGTTCCCCCCCCCTTCAAGGATAGCCTTACTATAATCTTCCCAGGAAGAATTGTCAATCATTCTTGAAAATACCGGCCCGCTTCATACGAATATCTAATATCTAATGAAACCAAGCCCCGGTATTATTTCCCCTGAAAAAGTTCCTCGTCGGCGGCGGTGAAGGTGTAGACGGCGTCGCAGAAGCGGCATTTGACCTCGATGCGGCCGTCCTCCTCGAGCATGGCCTCCAGCTCCTCCCGGGTGACGCCGGAGAGGGCGGCCAGGACGCGCCGGCGGGAGCAGTCGCACCGGTACTCCACCGTGTCCGTCTCCACAAGCCTCGGCTCGAAGCCCGCCAAGATCCGCAGGGCCATGTCCTCCACCGTGCCGGCCATGAGCTGGCTCGTGACGGACCCGGCGGCTTGTACATTGCCCTCCAGGCGCGCCGCCGTCTCCTCCGTGGCCCCCGGCATGAGCTGGGCGATATACCCGCCGGCGCGCAGGACGTGCTGGTCCCGGTCCACCAGGACCCCCAGGGCGCAGGCGGTTGGGACCTGTTCGCTGTCCACAAAGTACCGGGCAAAATCCTCGGCGATCTCGCCGCTGACAAGCCCCACGCTGCCGCTGACGGGCTCGCCGAAGCCCATGTCCCGGATGACGGTGAGCATCCCGTCCCGGCCCACGGCGGCGCCCACGTTGAGCTTCCCGTCGGCCCTTAGGGGCAGGTCCACCGCGGGATTCTGGGCATAGCCGCGCACGTTCCCACGGCTGTCGGACACCACCAGGATCGTCCCCACGGGCCCGCCGCCGTTGAGGCGGACGGTGAGGCTGTCGCCTGAGTCCTTCAAGGCGTTGCCCATCATGGACGCGGCGCACATGGTCCTGCCCAGCGCCGCCGTCACCACCGGCAGGGTCCGGTGGATGTTCCTGGCCCGCTCCACGGCGTCGGTGAGGTCCGCCGCCGTGATCTTCACAAGCCCGTCCTCGGACAGGGCCCTCACGATCTTCCCCATAGGTCCTCCAAAAAATCAATTTCTTTTTGCGGCGATAAAAACCCGCTGCTCGTTCACCCGGGGCGGCTCGTCCCGGAGCTCTCCGAAGACGCGTATCTCCCCGAAGCCGTGGGCGGTGAGCTCCGCTGTCAGCCGCTCTACGGGGTGGATGTACTCCGTGTGCTCCTCGAAGTCCCGCTCCCAGGCCCCGTCCGGGCGCAGGGAGAAGACGTCCATCCCGTATGTCAGCGCCCCGCCGTCCTCGCTAAGCTGGGCCCGCCAGACGCAGTAGACGTCCTCCGTCTCGTCCAGGAACACCTGCCCGTCCAGGGCCAGAAGCTTCTCCGGCGTGTTCACGTCAAAGATAAAAAGTCCCCCCGGCTCCACAAAAAGCCGAAGGCGCTCAAAAACCGTCCCCAGACTCCCCGGCGGCAGGTAGTTCACCCCGTCCAGAGAGCACACCGCCGCGGACACCGTCCCGTAGAGGTCCAGCGTCTCCATGGACTGGTTGAGGAAAATGGGGGCGACAGGCGCGTCCGCCTCCTCGCCCTTCTCCATAGCCTCCGCCAGCATATCCGGGGAGGCGTCCACGCCGATCATCTCATAGCCCCGGCGTGCCAGCTCCCAGGTGAGCGTCCCGGTGCCGCAGGCCAGATCCAGCACCAGCGTGGGGCGGACGGCGTACCGCCGGAAGATAAGCTCGTAAAAATCCGCGAATCTCCCGTAGGGCACGTCGCCCGTCAGGCTGTCGTAGTAGGCCGCCAGGGACTCGTAGGCGCTCACTCGCCCTGGTCCTCCGTCTTGCCCTCCTGCTCGGCCAGGCGCTGGAAGACCACCTCGTAGCCGTCGTTGCCGTACCGGAGGGAGCGGTTGACGCGGCTGATGGTGGCGCTGGACGCGCCGGTGCGTTCCAGGATGTCGTTGTAGATGAGGCCCTGGTTCAGAAGCTCCGCCACGTAGTAGCGCTGTTCCATGGCCCGCAGCTCCGACACACTGCACAGGTCGTCGAAGAAAAGCTGCGCCTCCTCCGGCGTGCGCAATGTGACGATGGCCTTGTAGAGATCCTCGTTTTTGGGCTGATAGGTACGTTTGCTCATAAATATCCTCCCTTTCTATGGACCGTTATATTTTTCTTCCAATTTCCTTTTGCGTTCCATGAGTATCCATATAGGCGCTTATTGCGTTTCAAGATTTGCTGGAATCATATCAGGCAGTAATTGCGCTTCCGGGATCGCGGCGATCAGTGAGAGCATTTCGAGAATTTCGTTTCTCAGCTCACCTTTTATACATTCGCGGAAATAGCATAAGGAAGGCCATTTTGCCGCCATGACGATCCAGCCATACCAGCACATTGCCCGCGTTTCATTTTCTGTGGCATGGTAGACGCAAAGCATTCGGGTCATGTGCTTCTTGAAATCGTTGACCGCGTATGTCAAACGGACCTGAGCGCCTTCCGGCTCGGTATGCTTTTCGTCGTAGTCAAATCCCGCCAGATTCACCAGTTGATTGATGATCACCTCCGTGCCCGCCAGATTGAAATCAATGAACCCAATGAAGCGCTCGTTTTCATCTATCAGAACGTTCGAGAAATTTTCATCTCCCTGGAATACACACCGTGGTAAGCTTTTGTATATCGCTTTCAGCTTTTTGCGCACGTCCGTATGCCTTTCGATGAGCTTTTCCGCGAGACGGTTTTCCTTTTCCGCCCGCAGTAAAGCGATCAGCTGATTGAAGTTTTCCTCCTTTTCATCGATCCCGTTTGGAATATCAAATGGACTGAGATCAAACAGGCTGTACATACCCATCGTTTCCGATAAGTCAACGCCGCTGTATTTTGCCGCAAATCCGGCCACACTTTCCTGAACCTCATAAACCAGCCGTTCCCCGTCCGCCAAATCTTCATCTCCCGCAAGCGGCCGGTCAATATACTCAGACAGATAGCAAATCATCTGCTTCCATTGATGAAGAAATCTGCCCTTGGGATCGGCAAGAAATTGCGGACACTGGATGCCTGAAGCGCGATAACGTTCGATCAGCCTGTGCAGATCGTTCATTCTTTTTTCCGTCATGCCCGGCGCGTTGCAGAATCTGAGTACCCATTTTTGGTCAATGATATAGTTCAGACGAATATCTGAGCCGTCATGCGTAGAATCGATAAGCCGCACAGCTTCAAAAGTCCTTATGCCGAATGTGCTTAACTCTGTGAGAATATCCGAATATTGAGGAATATCTGCACCTGCCGGAAAATTTTCACCCCCATGGAAAGTTTCCTGACTATCCGTAATGATCACTTCCCGCGTTACATATTTCGACTTATTTTTCTTGGGCCTTCTGCTCCTGTTCCTTCTGTTCCCTGGCCGCCTCTTCCTCCTCCAGGACGCGGTAGGCCACCTTGCCCACCAGCGTCTTGGGAAGCTCGTCCCGGAACTCGATCTCCCGGGGCATGGCGTACTTGGCGATGTTCTTGCGGCAGTGGGCCATGATGATCTCCCGCGTCTCGTCGGACTTGGCAACGCCCGGCTTGAGCATGACGAACGCCTTGACCCTCTGCATCCGGTAGGGGTCCTTGACGCCGATGACGCAGCTCATCTGCACCGGCTCGCAGGCGTCGATGATGTTCTCCAGCTGCGCCGGGTAGACGTTGTAGCCGGAGGTGATGATCATCCGCTTGGCGCGGCCCTTGAAGTAGACGAAGCCCTCGTCGTCCATGGTCCCCAGGTCCCCGGTGTAGACCCATGTGAGCCCGTCGGCGTGGCGGCGCAGGGTCTGGGCCGTCTCCTCCGGGTGCTTGATATACTCCCGCATGACGGTGGGGCCGGAGAGCAGGATCTCCCCCTCCTCCCCGTAGGGGACCTCCTCGTCGGTGCCGGGCTTGACGATCTTGATGAAGGTATCCGGGAAGGGCAGGCCGATGGACCCCTCCTTGTAGATATGCGGCGGCGTCAGACAGCAGGCCGTCACCGTCTCCGTGGTGCCGTAGCCCTCCCGGACCTGGATGGCGCAGTGGTGGTCGTAGAGGAACTTGTCCATCTTCTTTTTAAGCTCGATGGACAGCGAATCGCCGCCGGAGAAGACGCCCTTCAAAGAGCTCAGATCCGCCTTCTCCATGCTGGGCAGGCGCAGCAGCGCCTCAAAGAGCGTGGGCACGCCGGCGATGAAGTTGCACCGCTCCTTGACGATGAGCTTGCCGTAGCTCTTGGGCGTGAAGCGCGGCACCAGGAGGCACCGCCCGCCGGAGGCCAGCATGGTGTGGATGCACACCCCCAGGCCGAAGCCGTGGAAGACGGGCATAGCCGCCAGCATCTTGTCGCCGGGCCGGAACATGGGATTCACCGCGATGACCTGGGCGGCCAGGGCGTTGAAGTTGTAGTTGGTGAGCAAAATGCCCTTGGTGGTGCCGGTGGTGCCGCCGGAATAGAGGATGACGGCGGGGTCGTCGGCCGTCTTCTTGACCTTGTAATTCCAGAAGCACGCGTTCCCCAGCCGCATGAACTCGTTCCACATGATGACCGGCGCGTCGGCGGGGATCTTCTGGATCTTCCGCCCCTCGGTGAGCATATACCCGGTCTTCAGGGGCTGTGCCAGCTCGTCGCGGATGCGGGCGATGATCACGTTGACGATGGAGGTGTTCTGCCGGATGGCCTCGATCTTGTGGTAGAACTGGTCCAGGGTGATGACGGTGACGGACTTGGACTCGTTGAGGTAAAACTCGATCTCGTTCTCCGAGGAGAGCGGGTGGATCATATTGGCCACGGCGCCGATGCGGTTCACGGCGTAGAACATATAAATGGCCTGGGGGCAGTTGGGCAGGGCAATGGTCACCCGGTCGTCCTCCCGCACGCCGATGGTCCGCAGGGCCTTGGCGCACTGGTCGATATGCTCCATCATCCGCCGGTAGGTGGTGGGCCGGCCCATGAAGTCGAAGGCCACATAGTCGGGGTACTTCTCCGCCACGCCGGCCACCATCTCATAGAGGGACCCCTTGAAATACTCCAGATGCGCGGGCATATCCCCAAGGCTTTGGAGCCACGGGGTCTTCACGGCAGTATCGCTCATTCGTAATCGACCTCCTCGTTCATAGGCTTTTCCAGCAGCTCCGGGTGCTCCAGGAGGTGCTTTAACAATCTCACGGATTTGGAATAATAATACCCGTCCGCCAGACGCTCGTCGATGGTGAGCCCCAGATCCAGCGTCTCCTTCATCTCAAAGCTCCCGTCCGGCGCGTACACCGGGTTCATCCCCTTCTCCCCGATGATGCAGAAAAGCGAGCAGGTCCCCCAGTTCGTCAGGTGATGATACCCCGAGTGGAGCTTGATGGACCCGAGGTTGGAGATGACCACGCTTGCGTAGTAGGGGTCCGTGGCGATGAACACGTTGGGCACCCACCCGTGCCGGTCAAGGAAGGTCACGAAGTGCACCGCCGTCTTGGAGACGAAGCGCGGGAGCTTCGTGAAAAACTCCATGGAGTCCGTGGACCGGTCCTTCTGCTCCGAGCGGCAGAACATCACCTGGCCTCGGATGTTCTCGTGGATGGTGTCCACGGTGTCGGAGTCTTTGGCGTGGATGAACGCCAGCGCCTCCTCTCCCCTGTCGGAAAACTGCTTCTTCACCACAAAGGACGCGGAGACCTCGTTGCGCTGATACATATTTTTGTTCTGGATGAACCGGTTGAGCTTGGGCCGCAGGGTGATGGTCTTCACCAGCGCGGCCAGGATCACGTGGAACATGGTGTAGGGGAACTCCGTCTCCCCCGCGTTTTTCCGGGCGAGGAAGGCGTTGATGGCCGTCAGGTCCACCCGCTCGGAGATGTACGCCTCATTGTCGCACCGGTTGGGATACAAAAGCGGTGTCACAAAGTGCATCGCGTCCAGATCCCGCACCAGCGCCCCGTCCTTCCGGTCGCCCAACCGTCTCTTTGTCTTTTTTCCTTCCATTTTCCCTCTCCCTACCCCGCACAAGCGGAAAAAACTGTCTCTTTACCCCTATATAGTATCACTGTACGACCAAAAAATCAAGGTGTTTTACTAAAGCCCCCCACAATTTTCGACCATTCCCTGCCCCGGCGGGCAAATAAAAATTGCGGCAAAGCCGCTCCTTTTGAAAAGCCCTCCCCGCAGGGCGGGGAGGGGGAGGGGTGAGGTGGGAGCCGAAGGGCTTTGGGCGGCCCCGATGAACGCACCCACCTCATCCGGCGCCTGCGGGCGCCACCTTCCCCACTTTGTGGGGAAGGCTAGGACGGGGGAACCCTTCCGCCTCGCTTCGCTCGGCACCTCCCCCACGGGGGAGGTTATTAAGCTCCCCTTGGGGCTGCGCCCGCAGGCGCGTGTCGGAGGCCAACCGCCCCGCAGGGGCGGCTCTTAGGCCGTGACTGAGGGGTTAGCCTCCCCCTTGGGGGAGGTGGCGCGAAGCGCCGGAAGGGTCGCCCCCTCCTCGTAGGAGGGGGGCAGGGGGGTAGCGAACGTGGGATGACCGAGCGCCCAATACTTTACTATACTAAAATGTTCCACGTGGAACATTTCACTAAACTAAAGTATCCCATTCTCCCCCATCAAGCATTTTTTCCGGCGGCATGTACGTCGGAAAAAATACCTTTTGTCACGCAAGTGTGCCCCGAAGGGGCGCGCGCAGCGTGACAGCAGAAACCCCCGGCGTGAATTCCGCAGAATTCACACCGAGGGTTTCGCACGTTCCCCTTGGCATTTGAAGGCGCGAAGCGCCTTCAAAGCCAGCTTAGTCACATACTTTCTGTGTCCAGCCCCGCGTATCGGGCCTGGTGCCCCACTGGATGCCGGTGAGCTCGTCGTAGAAGCGCTGGGTGAGCTCGCCAATGCCGCCGTCGCCGATGGGCAGGTCCCGGCCCTCGTAGTAGATGTGGCCCACGGGGGACACCACCGCGGCGGTGCCGGTGCCCCACATCTCCTCCATGCGGCCGTTCGCGGCAGTCTCCAGGACCTCGTCAATGGAGATGAGCCGCTCCTCCACCTCATAGCCCCAGTCACGGGCCACCTCCAGAATGGACTTGCGGGTGATGCCGGGGAGGACGGAGCCCTGGAGCATGGGGGTGACCACCTTGCCGTCGATCTTGAACATGATGTTCATGGAGCCCACCTCCTCGATGTACTTGCGGTGGACGCCGTCCAGCCA
>CANQSD010000073.1 GCA_947626385.1 uncultured Oscillospiraceae bacterium
CCGCAGAACGCGGACGTGCACACGGCCGCCCAGCAGGGGGCAAACGCCGTGGCGGGGCGCGTGGAGGGGCAGGGACAGGAAAATACCGCCCCGGCGAGAGGGACGGACGGACCGATTATTGCGGATACCACAAGGTTCGACCGTTCAATATTGGCGGATACAAATAAGGCAAGAAAAAATCTTATTGATTATGCCAGAGCTAATTTTCCCGGTTCGGTGCAAAATCAAGAAACGGGAAACATTGTTCGCATATCCAGAAACGGATTGGACAAATTTCTGAGCGGAAAACTCCCTTATGAGAAATACGCAACAGGGTTCCATATCCCAGAGTTGATTGAAAGCGCACAAAAAACGGGAGAAGCGACCGATTTAAAAAACCGGGAGAGCGTAATTGGCTATGACTATTATGAAGCGCCAATCTCTGTTGACGGCACAGACTATACGGCTTATATCAGGGTGAGGAAAACCACCAGCGGAAATAGCTACTACGGTCATACGATCGGTGAAGTGGACGGCATAAAAATAGAGCCGTCGGCGCGGGTTGACGCAGAAAATGCGGCGAGACCCGTAAATGCCATTGACGGCTCATTTTTGGACACCCCCTTGGACGGTGAACGCCGTGGCCCGAAGGTTGCTTCGTCCGGTGTCTCATCAGGGGCGTCTATCGAGACTTCTACTTTGGACGGTGACGGACGCGGAGTTAACCGTAGTTCCGGCGGTGTCTCATCGGTAGAGCCTTCTTCGGACACATCCTTGGACGGTGGAAAGCGTGGCGTAATGCCAGACCGTTCCGGTGCCTCATCAGATGGGTCCAATAACAATGTACCACAGTCCGCGCCGGATGTCAACCAGGAAACCAATGACAGAGATCAAAGGGGGACCCCGGCGGCACCGATGACCATCGCGGAGAGGGACGCGGCGGTGGCGGAGAGGGAGAGGGCGCTGGAGGCAAGAGCTCAGGAGATGAACGCCCGAGGAAACGTGACGGACGCGGAGAGGGCGGAGCTCATGGGGGAGTACAACGCCATCGAGCAGGAGAAACGGGACATCGCAAGGGCCGAATGGGATGAGATCACGGCCAGAGACAGGGCGGTAAGGACGCTGCCCACCGGACAGCAGATCGATGACCGGAGGGTGTTGGCGAGGACGGCGGAGGACGCCGCGACAACGAAGTTCGCCGCCGGGACACAGGCGGCACAGGAAGGAGTAAGGACCAATGGCAGAGAAGACGTTACTGGTACAGGCAAAGAACGGGCGGTTGGTACGGATACCGGAGAGCCGGCTGGAGGCATGGCGGGAGGAGCAGGAGAAACCGCGAAGAGAGCTGACGCCAGGGGAACGCCGTTTTCAAGAAATGCTGCTGCAAAGGCTCTTGGGCTCAAAAAGGTAAGCAGCGCGAGCCTGGGCATCGAGACAGGAACGGAGACCGAGAATCTGACGGTGATGCCGGAGAGCGCCTATGACGCGCAGCTCCGGGAGACGTCGGACAAGGTATACCGGGACACGGGGATCAAGCCGACCTTTGTCCTGGGCGGGATCACGGTCAAAAGCGGCGGAGGAAGCTACAGCCAGGTAAAGGGCGTTTCCGGAAACGGCGTGATGGTCATAAGGGCGGATCACATGAAGTATTCCCCGGAGCAGATCGCGGACCACGAGATCTTCCACCATGCCGCGCGGACAACGCCGGGACTGCGGGCGGAGATGCGGGAGCGGATTGCGGAGCGGTTCACGCCGGAGCAGCTGCAAAGGGACATCGAGAGGTACATTGAGGCTGTGGGCGGGGCCTACGATCTGGACGCGGACAACGCAGACCCGGAGCAGCTTGAAAGGCTGCTCGATCAAGCCGAGGAGGAGCTGATGGCGGACGCCTACGCCGGGATAAACGCCTTCGGGGCCAGGGCAAGCCGATACAATGAGACGGCTCGGGAGGTCATGCGCGGCCAGGGATTCGGAACCGGCCGGACCGTGGAGAGCGAGCGGGACACGAGAGGGCCGCCGCAGAGATATTCCATTGATGGGGACAGCTTTGAGGAGGATAAATATTTTGCAAGGCAGATAGACCAGTGGGATTCCCTCCGCGACGGAACACGGGTAAAGGTCGGGAGAGTGCTGCCGGGAAGCGCGCTGAACAGAGTAGGTATTCCAACGGGCAATATGTTCTTTGACGTGGGCAAAATCAAAAAGGCCATGTCCAAGCATGGGGACCACCTGACCGCAAGCATCCTGAAAAGTATCCCGGATCTGATGAACGACCCGATCGTTATCACGGAGTACAAAGGACCGGAAGGAAAAATAAAGAACACGGTCAATGTTTACGGAAATCTCTTTCTCGAGAACGATACGGCAGAAAAAAAGACCCCTATTGTCGTAGGGGTGATGATGAGGCTTGACGTTTCGGGAAATACCGTCATCAGCGCCATTCGGACCGTACACGCGCGGAGCGATTTTGCGAACCAGATCACGGACGATTCCGTCCTCTATCTGAATGAGGACAGAAAAAAGACCCGAACCTGGTTCCAAGTTTGCGGCAACCTAAATGTGCCGTTAAACGGAACCCGATTCGGACCTATCAGAAGAATAGCATATGAAGGCGACGCTGTCAAGAATAATCGTCCAAAACAGGTCTACTCCATCGACGAGGAGGCGGACGCGAGGGAGTATGACCGGCGGGTCGCGGACGAGGAGGAGGCGCGGAAGGCGCAGGAGGAGATGGAGCCCAGCGCGTGGAACGGGGTGTCCATCGACCGGGCGGGGGAGGTCTTTCAAAATCTGGACTCCGTCCTCTCCAACGACGCTTACGGCGAGGGAAAGAGATACAGCGCCGAGGCGATCAGAAAGCTCCTCCAGGTCAGGGACGACCCGAACAGGAAGGTCAGGGTGTTCCTGCCGGTGGGCTCGGAGGCCAGGAACACGACCATCAAGACGGGACAGACGGTCTACCCCTCCACGGCCAAGGCGCTGGAGGTGGGACGACAGTGGTACGGAGATGAGGCGGTGGTCATCTCCAGGGATGTGCCGGCCAAGTATCTCTTTGTCAATAAGAACAGCATCAACGAGTGGGGGTTTGACCGAAGAGGCGGCAATCGCCTGGGAGAGCTGGAGGCGGAACGGCGGGGCGAGAAGAAGACGGCGCCGAAGGCGCCGCCCTCCAAACCGATCATAGCCAAGGGAAATCTCCGTCAGGCGCTGGTCAACGCTTTCTCCATCCCGGAGGGAGCCAGAGAGGACGCGAACACGGTCATCGAACGCTACGCGGACAGGATGCTCCGGGACGGGGAGATCACGGAGATCGAGCGGCGGAAGCTCTTTCAGGATCTCTTTGAGCTGGGGGATGCGGTCATTGAAACAAACGACACCCAAGCCAAGGCCCTCCGGGAGATGGTAGCCAAGGGGCGGGTCTATGTGGATGAGAGCGTGAGAGCGGAGCTGGGAGACAACTGGAACAGCCTGAGAAAACGGGCTCTTGCCAACGGGATCTATCTGGTAACGGACCCGGACATGAACGCCAGGGGGATCGACGAGTGGAATGCGGAGCTGGCGGACGCGTTTCCGGGGATTTTCGACAGCGGCAATACGGACCTTACGGATATACTGCAAACATTGGTGGAGACCGCCGAGGAGGCCAGGGGCGAGCACATGACGCTGGACCAGTACGCCAAGGAGGTGGCCGGGGAGTACGGGCGTCAGGCGGAGGATGAGTTCTATGAAAACCTTGAACGTCAGTTTGACTATGCGCTGAGGTCCTACGCCGAGAGCGCCAGAATCGAGCTGAAGCTGAGGGACAGGACCGGGAAGGCCATAGCCCAGGAGCGGGCGGCCGCGGCGGAGGCGAGAGAGGCGGAGAGGACCAGGAACGCGGCCAGGAGGGCCAGAGAAAAGGAGTGGATGCGGCAAAAAAGGGCGGAGATGAGCGAGCGCAAGTACATGGAGGAAATGCAAAGAAATACGCTCAAGCAGCTCCAGCAGCTCAATAAGGTCAGAGACAAGGCGCCGGCAGAGTTAAAGAAAAGAATCGATGAGCTTCGGGGAGACCTTGATCTGCTGGCGATCCACGCGGCCAGGGAGACGAGCTTCAGCAAGAAGTACAACGCGACATACAAGGACCTGGCGGAGATGTACAGTCAGGCACGGGAAAAGGACCCGAACTTCCTGCCTTCCAAGGAGCTTGACGACATTATGACGAGAGTCAAGGGAGAGCACTTGGAGGACCTGACTCTGGATGAGCTCTGGGACGTCTACAAGGCGGCTGTGGGCTTGAGGGCGGAATATTATAACCGCAAGAATTTTCTCATGGATGAAGAGCATAGGGTATTTGAGGAGGTATACGAGGACGTCGGAAGAGAGCTGGAGGAGGCCGGGACAAGTAAGAAAAAGAAGGGATATCCCGGCAGCAGGATAAGCAAGATAAGCGAGTTTTTCAACGATTCCCAGCTTTCCGCGGCAAATGTCATTCAGCGCATGTTTGGCTGGAACCCGGACAGTGCGGGCAATAAGGCGATTGCCAAGCAGCTCGAGGATGGAGAACGCGCCGAGAGGGCGTATACCGTCAAGGCCTACAAGCTGCTTTCGGACTTCCTCAAGGAGCGCGCGGACTGGGTCGCCAAGGCCGACGGGCAGGGCAAGGACGGCATCTGGTATGAGATGGAGGTCCACCCGCTGGAGGAGCTCCTCTACAATAATAAGCCCGTGAAGCAGGAAAAAGCCGTTAAGATATGCTTCACGCCCGCGCAGAAGGTTTACATGTATCTTGAAAGTAAGAATTATACGAACCTTCAGCATATGATGGGAGGAAGGACCTTTGCGAACAGGGAGCTTTACAGCAGGGGAGAACGGGATGAGGCGTTTGCGAGAAGCAAGCCGGTCCGTCTGGCGCCGGAGGACGTCAGGAAAATCGTCGCGGATCTGACGCCGGAGGAACAGGAGCTCGCGGATATTCTGTCACGTTATTACAACGGACTGAGCAAGGAGGAGATCAACAGGGTATCCAGCGCCCTTAACGGCTATGAAAAGGCGACCGTGGAGGACTACGTAAAAATATACGCAGATCCACGGTTCGTGAAGAAAGAGCCGGGGGTCGGAAATGCCACGGCGGAAGGTATTGGGAGCCTCCGCCAGCGTGTTCAGGGAGCTAAAAATCCAAGCCTGAACATCAGCGCCTTTGACGCTTTTGAACAGCACGTGGAGGAGACGGCCCGATATGTCGGCCTCGCGATCCCGGTGCGGAACGTAAACACACTGATGAATTGGAAGCAGGATGGGGACAGTACAAGAAGCATGATCTCTCGCGCATGGGGGGAGAAAGGATGCGAGTATATCGAGACCCTGGTGGCTGATCTGCAAGCCAAGAGAGCGGAGAAGAAGACATGGGCGGATAGGGCGGTAGACTGGACACTGAGCAATTACATAAGCGCGGCTTTGAATGCTAATCCGAGCGTCATGGCCAAACAGTTTGGAAGTATCTTTATGGCGGCGCCGTATTTGGGCCTAAGGAACATAAGGAACGTTAATCTGGGAGATGACATGCGGATCGGGAGCCGGCAGAGGGAGCTTATCGCAAAGTATACACAGGAGCTGGACTGGCGTTCTCTGGGGTACGCAACACCGGAGACAAAGCATTTGAAGGAAAATCCGAGTAAATTTGCAAGAAACAAAACGGTCGGGTTCCTCTTCCGGGGAGACAACATAACGGCAGCGGACACGGCGGCGGCAAGCGTGCTGTGGCCGTGGGCCGTGAATAAGGTGAAAAACGAGAATCCGAATCTTGAGGTGGGTTCGAAAGAAATGGTAGAAGCGGGATTGAGCCCGTTCTACAAGAAAGTAGCAGAGGAGTTTAACACCGCTGTCGCCAGGAGCCAGAGCACGTCTGACCAGATGCACCAGGGAGAGCTTCGGAAAAGCGGAGGAACATTTACCAAGGCGCTTACGCTGTTCAAATCCGATTCCGCGCAGGCATACAATATGCTCCGGCAAAAGATCGGAGAGGCACAATACTATCGGAAAGCCGGAAACACGAAGATGGCAAAGATGGCGGCAAAGGAAGCCGGGACAGCTTTCCTGGGGGTACTGGCAAGCAATCTGTGGGCCGAGGCCGTGGGGTTTGCTATGGCGTGGCTCAAGCGCAAGGACAAACGCTACCGCGATGATGATGACGAGATGACGGCGCTCAGTGTCGCGGAAGAGGTGGCTATGGGGCTGGTGGGAGATCTGGCCGGCGTGGTCGCTGGCGGAGAGGAGCTTGCGGACCTCATCGGAAATGTGATAACCGGTGAAAAATGGTGGGGAATCGACATGCCGGGTGGCGACCAGCTCAATGAGATCATTGAGACGGCTAACACGGCGGGGAAAAACATTCTCAAGATCATTGGAGAGGGGATCGATGTAGAAAAGAACGGAGGAAGTTTTCTTGACTACCTGAATCGACGCAGCGGCGATATTGCGGGAGGAATCAAGGATCTGGCGACGACTGTGACCACTTACGGATTTGGCGTGCCGGTCAGTAATGTGGAGGCGTATCTTATGGGAATTTTGGGACATGTGATTCCGGGATTCGCGCAGAAATATGAGGACGCCTTCTCATCCACCAACAAGAGCGGACTTGCGGGACTCAGCGGAACGGAGCTGGAAACAAGGGTGGACGATATCTTTACGAACCGTATCGGAGAGACGAGCCCGTCCGTCACAAAGGAAATTGCGCGGCTCTATGAGACAGGGGAGCGGGACGCCATGTTCGGCGAGACGCCCTCAAGCGTTGGGGACGTGGAGCTCAGCGCCGGACAAAAGCAGAAATATGACCGGGCCTTCGCCGGAGCGCTGCAAGGACAGCTCGACAGTTTGATCGGGTCGGAGTCTTACGGAAACGCAGATGACGAAACCAGGGCGAAAATGTTCAAGAAAATCTATGATTACGCCTCGGGAAAGGGAAAGGAGAGCGCGGTCGGAAAAGCGCTGGAAGGTGAGGCTGCCATGGCGGAAATCGCCGACAGCTATGGGATCGAAGTGTGGCAGTTCATGGCTTACAAGGCAACAGCATCTGTGGACGGCAACACGGGCATTTCCCAGGACGAGGCCATGGCGGCCATAGGAGAGATGGGCCTGAGCCGGAAAATGAGCGAGGTCCTGTTCCACCTCACAAATAAGAGCTGGAAGAAGACGCCCTATGACGAGGAAGTAGGGAAGGAGCTCTATGAGCTGCTAAACGATGAGGGAAATGAACAGAACGGCGTAAAGGAGGAGGCACACTGGGAAAACGGAATGTTGGTGTTGCCGAAGTGGTGAGATAGGGGTTGACAAAGGCGGAAAAAAGAGCCATAATCAAACAAAACTAATCGCAACGACCGGGGAGATGACTGTAGTTCAGCTCCAGGGGAATTGCGAAAATAGTAAAAACAACAGTAAAAATATTCTCTGTACGCTGAATTAGATTGTGGCTCTAAGGGAAAATGGGGCTTTTGCCTGGACTCTGACTCCGTATGTGAGGGTTCGAATCCTTCTCCCGCTGCCATAAGCGGTGGTACAACAGCGTTGTATCACCGCTTGTCCTGTCGAAAAAGGCCCTTGGCCTTTTCCGACAAAGGGGAACGTGCGGGAAACCCCGCGTGAATTTTGCGAAATTCACGCGAAATTTCCCTGCTGTCACGCTGCGCGTGCTTTGGGGTCCCCGCGCAATCGGAGATTGCGTGGGGAAAGGAGGAGCCAAGCCAGCGCCTGAGCCCTGCCGCTTGCGGCGGGGCGAGGCTAAGCGGCTTGCGCGACGACGCGGGCACACTTGCGTGACAAAAGGTATTTTTTCCGACGTACATGCTGCCGGAAAAAATGCTCGACCAGGGGTTTGACAATCTGGGGCGGTGGTACAACAGCGTTGTATCACCGCTTGTTTCTATATCCGAAGGGAGGCGGGGACGTGCGCGCGGTGATATTTGATTTTGATTACACCCTGGGGGACAGCACCGAGGGGATCTTGGCGTGCATCTCCTACGGGCTGGAGAAATTGGGCTTTCCGCCGGCGGACCGGGAGGCAATGCGCGCTACCATCGGTCTGAGCCTGGGGCCCACGCTCCAAAGGCTCACCGGGTGCGGCGACCCCGAGGCGGCACGGGCCTTCACGCGGCTATTTATGGAGAAGGCCGACGAGGTGATGGTGGCCTCCGCCCGGTTCTATCCGGACGCCCTGCCCATTTTGGAACGTTTACATAATGCAGGAATCAAAACCGCCATTGTCACCACCAAGGCGTCCTACCGCATCGAGGGGATCCTGGAAAAATTCAACGCCCGCGCTCTCATAGACGCGATCGTGGGCTCGGACATGGTGGCCCATGAAAAGCCTCACCCGGAGCCTGTGCTGATGGCGCTTTCCCTGCTGGGCGTGGAGGCGGGGGAGGCCCTCTACGTGGGCGACAGCCCCGTGGACGCTCAGTGCGCCGCAAGCGCCGGGGTGGCCTTCGCCGGAGTCCTGACGGGCACGGCGGGGCGGGAGGCGCTGGAGGCGTTTCCCCATGTGCGCGTGGGGGAGACGCTGACGGAAGTCTGCAAGGAGGTCCTTTGAATGGAACGCGGTCAAAAAATCGTCCGCGTGAGCCTCATCGGCATCGCGGTGAACCTGGTTTTGGTGGCCTTCAAGGCCATGGTGGGATTCGTTTCGGGCTCCATCGCCATCATCATGGACGCGGTGAACAACCTCTCCGACGCCCTCTCCTCCATCATCACCATCGTGGGCACGAAGCTGGCAAACCGTGAGCCGGACAAAAAGCACCCTTACGGCCACGGACAGATCGAGTACGTCACCAGCATCACCGTGGCGGTGATCGTCCTGGCCGCCGGCGCGGCGGCGCTGAAGGAGTCGGTGGAGAAGATCTTCCACCCGTCCGAGGTAAGCTACACGGCGGTGTCCCTTCTCATCATCGCCGTGGCGGTGGCGGCAAAGATCGTCCTGGGCCGGTTCGTCCGGGGACAGGGGCGCCGGCTCAACTCCGAGGCGCTCACCGCCTCCGGGACCGACGCCATGTTCGACGCCCTCATCTCCGCCGCCACGCTGGTGGGCGCGGCGGTGTCCATGCTTTGGCATGTCAGTGTCGAGGGGTGGCTGGGCGCGGCCATCAGCATCGTCATGCTCAAATCCGGCGTCCAGATGCTCCTGGAGAGCCTGGGGGAGATTATCGGCGTGCGGGTGGACTCTGACCTTTCCACGCGCCTCAAGGCCTTCATCTGCCGACACGAGGAGGTCCTGGGCGCATACGACCTGACCCTTCACCGCTACGGCCCGGAGAAGATCATCGGCTCCGTCCACATCGAGGTCCCCGACGACATGACCGCCCGGGAGATCCACGCCCTGACCCGCAAGCTCATGGAGGAGGTCTTCACCGATTTCGGCATCGTCCTCACCATCGGCATCTACGTCTCCAACACCATGGAGGAGCAGTTCGTCCAAATGAAGGAGGAGCTGCGTCGGATCATCGCCGGCTACCCGGAGGTCCTGCAGATGCACGGCTTCTACGTGGACACGGAAACCGCCAGCGTCTGGTTCGACCTCATCATCGACTTCACCTCCAAACGCCGGGAGCAGATCCGCGACGAGATCGTCGCCCGTATGCGTGAAAAATACCCCGCCTACACCTTCGGCGTGGTGCTGGATAACGATATAAGCGACTGAGGTGGATTGTTCAGGAAATCACTGTCGTATGGGCCGCCGTTGACCGACATTTACCGCTTTATCGGAACCGTTCCCGTCACGCAACCGCGCACGGGCGGACACATGGGTCCACCCCTACAGGGGATGTGGAAGGTTACCCCATATAAATGACATAGGAGGTTATCGGAACGCGGGCGGCCAAGAGAGGCCGCCCCTACGGCGTTGACTGAAGGCGAATTGGAAACTGTAGGGGCGGGTTCTAAACCCGCCCTTTAGCCTCCCCTTCAGTAACCACTGATTAAATCCCCCCAACCAGAAAAAATGTGGTATAATGTAAGAAAGGGGTGTTCAAGATGGAAAAAC
>CANQSD010000074.1 GCA_947626385.1 uncultured Oscillospiraceae bacterium
AGGACGGCGATGAGCGCCGCGCCAGCCCCGGAAATGAGAGCCGCGCCCTTATTTTTGAGCCGCGCGACAAGGGCCCCCACGGCGGCGGCGAGGAAGGCGCAGACCGCCACCAGGGCGCGCTCGGACCCCTCCCCTATCACGCCGGTGGCCACCGGCAGCGCCAGGAACATCACCGCCAGCGTCGAGAGCGCCAGCGTCACCGCCGCGCCCAGCGCCGCGCCGCCAAGGACACGCTTTATGTTGAGCTTATCGTTTTTGGACATAAAAAATCCCTCCCTGAGAACAAGCCTTACAAAGACTTATTCTCGGGGAGGGAGGATTATGCCTGGATCACTCGCCGGCCTTATCCACAGGCTCCTCGGCGTCCTTGCCGGTGGAGGAAATGCCCCACTTGGCGATCTTGATGCGGACCCGGTCCTCGCCGGTCTCAAAGGTGATATAGTCGCCGGAGACGTTGACGATCTTGCCCACCATACCGCCGATGGTGACCACGCTGTCGCCCACGGACAGGGAGTCGCGCATCTCCTGGGCCTTCTTCTTGCGCTTCTTTTCGGGACGGATCATCAGGAAGTAGAAGACGGCAACGATGATGAGCAGGTAGACGATCATGAGGATCCAGCCGCCGCCACCGCCGGATGTCTGGGTCCCGTCCGCGGTGGTCCCCTCGCCGGTGTCGGCGGGAGGAGCGAAGCACCCGGAGAGGGCCGTCAGCATGAGGCAGACGCACATGAGCACGATCAGAACACGTTTGACCTTCGTAGAAGACATGGTAGACCTCCAATTTTTATGGTATAAAAAGATACTTTAACCATTATAACCGCTTTCCGGGGCAAATGCAAGCTTTTTTATATTCTTTGCCCCAGAAGGTCCGTGTAGGACGCCCGGAACGCGTCAAAGGTCCCCGCGTCCAGGCTTTCCCGGATGCGCTCCATCAGGGTATTGTAAAAATAGAGATTGTGTGCCACCGCCAGACGCAGTCCCAGGATCTCCCCGGAGGCGAAGAGGTGCCGGAGGTACGCCCGGGAATGGGTCCGGCATACAGGGCAGTCACATTCCGGGTCCACGGGGGAGGTGTCGCGGGCGTATTTCTCGTTTTTGATGTTGAGGACGCCCCGCCAGGTGAAGAGGTGTCCGTGGCGGCCGTTACGGGCGGGCATGACGCAGTCAAAAAAGTCGACGCCCCGGTAGACTCCCTCGATGATGTTGGAGGGCGTCCCCACGCCCATGAGGTAGCGGGGCTTGTCCTTGGGCATATGCTCCTCCACGGCGTCGATGGTGTCGTACATCTCCTGAGTGGTCTCCCCCACCGCCAGGCCCCCGATGGCGTAGCCGGGGAGGTCCAGGGCGGCGATGGCGTCCATGTGGTCACAGCGGATGTCCTTATAGGTGGCGCCCTGGTTGATGCCGAAGAGCACCTGACCGGGGTTCACGGCGTCGGGAAGGGCGTTTTGCCGCTCCATCTCCGCCTTGCACCGGACAAGCCACCGGTAGGTCCTCTCCGCCGACGCCTTCACGTAGTCGTAAGGCGCGGGCAGGCCGATACACTCGTCGAAGGCCATGGCGATATCGGAGCCCAGGTTCGCCTGGACGCGGACAGAGTCCTCAGGCGACATGAAGATCCGCCGCCCGTCGATGTGGGAGTTGAAGGCGGCGCCCTCCTCGGTGATCTTCCGGAGCTTGGCCAGGGAGAAGATCTGGAAGCCCCCGGAGTCGGTGAGGATGGGGCCCTGCCAGTTCATGAATTTGTGGAGGCCCCCCAGCTCCCGGACGAGCCCGTCGCCGGGGCGCAGGTGCAGGTGATAGGTGTTGGAAAGCTCGATCTGGCACTTGAGCGTCCGCAGATCTGTCGCGGACAGGCCCCCCTTGATGGCGGCCTGGGTGCCCACGTTCATAAAAACAGGCGTCTCGGCGGTCCCATGGGGACAGGTGAAGCGGCCCCGGCGGGCGCGGCCCTGGGTCTTTAATACCTCAAACATACGGTCCTCCCAAAGTGTGGTCGCGTCTATTATAACGCCTGGCGGCCGCTTTTTCAAGCCGTTACACAGCAAGTTGGCCCCATGGGATGCTTTTCCTTCACGTATCCTTTACATTTTGCCTCTTGAACCGGGGCCGGTTTTCTGCTAAAATAGGGCCGCTATGGAAAAAAAGAGAGAAAAAACTGTCATCCTGTCCTCCGGCGGAACACGGGCAAAGAAGCGAAAGCGCCGTAAGTGGCCCATCGTCCTTCTCAGCGTGCTCCTTGTCCTCGTGTGCCTGTACCTCATCGCCGTCTACTCCAATATCCCGTTCATCAAACGCATGAGAACGCTTTACATCGAGACGGCCATGAACACCTTCACCCACAAGTGGCTGGCCACCGCCTTCATCCCCAAGGGCGTCATCGACCAGGTGATGGCGGACCTTGACAAGGTGCTGGAGGAAAACATGGTCCCGGAGAGCGACCTGCCTCCCGGCCCCACGTCGGCGCCCCCCACCACGCCCCGGCCCTCCGTGACCACGCAGCCCTCGCCCACGGAGAAGCCCGACATGGGCCTGGACGCGCTGATCGCCCTTTTTGGGGAGATCGACCCCGCAACCGTGCCGGAGGACCTGGATTGCCACGACCTGCAGATCAAGGATATCGAGGATCTGGGCATCAAGACCACCGCCGGCGACGCCGTCTGGGCCATCGATATGCCCAACGGCATCCTCATCATGACGGTAGAGGGCAAGGCCAGCAACGTCAGCTATAAGGGAAAGCTGGCCATCGTCCGGGATTCCTCCAGGGTCATGCTGGCTGTCAACGACCGGGCGGGTTACGGCAGGAACGTCACCCAGTTTTGCTCCCGGAACGGCGCGGTCCTGGGCATCAACGCCGGGGGCTTCGTGGACCCCGAGGGCACCGGCAAGGGCGACATACCCGTGGGCCTGGTCCTGGCGGAGGGAAAGATCATCAACGAGCCCGTGGGCGGCAATTACCAGATCTGCGGCTACGACTATGACTATAACCTGCGGATGGGGTATGACGTGGACCTTTCAACGCTCAAGTACGCCGTGCAGTTTTACCCCATCGTGGTCCTTAACGGCAAGAACGCCCTGAAGGGCACCACCGGCATGGGCATCCAGCCCCGCACCGTCATCGGTCAGGCCGCGGATAAATCCACCCTCTTCCTCATCATCGACGGCCGCCAGCCCACCCACAGCGTGGGCACCACCCTCCCCGAGTGCGCCGAGATCCTCCTGCGCTACAATTGCTTTAACGCCATGACCATGGACAGCGGCTCCAGTGCCTCCATGACCTACATGGGCGAGATGATTACCAAAACCAGCTCCCCCACCAAAACCGGCCGGACCCTCCCCAACGCCTGGGTGGTCAAAGGCACCTGGCCGGAGGAATAAGCGCAAAAAATATAGTTTTCCCCGGTACGTCTCGTACCGGGGAAAATTTTTACGCTTTCAGATAGAGAGTTCCCGCTTGAAAATCAAGCAGAGAGGGCTGGGGAGAGAGAACGTGGTAACCGATCACGCCGTCCACGTCGACGCGGTCGCGGATCCGGGAGATATCGGTGAAAACCGCCGCCACGTCGGGATAGGTGCGGCCGGCCAGTGTCACCGCCGGGAGGGTATAGACCCCCGGCGCGTCCTCCAGCGGCGCTGCCGGGACGGTCCCCTGGAGCTCAGAGGCGAGAAGGCACGTGTTGGCCCCGGTATCCAGAACGAACCGGCGCTCCCGGCCGTCCAGCTCCAGCGTGACCACCGGGAGGGCCTCCATCATGAGGGGCGTGGAAGCCCAGCCGGAGGGTTCCGCCTCGGGGGCGAAGGCCACAGTGGACTGTCCGTAATCCACGAGGACCGGGGCGCGATCAAAGGCGTCGATGCCCACGGAACCGAGAAAGTTAAGGTCCGGCTCCAGCGTCCGGAGGCTCTTTTCCACGTAATCCATGTCCATCACCAGGGCCGAAACGCCGTCAAGGGGGATCCCCGCCACGCTGGCGTCGGAAAGTTTCGTCTCCTCCACCTGCTCTAAAACGACCTGACCGTCAAACTTTCCGATCTCCCGCGACTTGCCCTCCAGCTGCGGGAAGTGGTTCCGATTCAGCGCCGTCTGCATGGCGCCGGTATCGAAGGCCATCCAGCCCTCCGTGCCGCCGATGCCGGCCGGCAGAAGGAGGATGCCCGCCAGGTTCTTAAAGGGGATCGCTTTGTTGAGAAATTCTTGCTTCATAAGGCTCCTTTCCTCCCCTCTCCAATTGCAGAAGGGACCGCTTGATCTCGATGCCGTCGGCAAAGCCTGTCAGCGCCCCGTTGGCGCCGATGACGCGGTGGCAGGGGATCAGGATACAGATGGAATTAGTGTGGCAGGCACCGCCCACGGCGCGGGCGGCGTTGGGGCGGCCAAGGGCGCGGGCCAACTCACCGTAGGTGCGCGTTTCGCCGTAGGGAATCGCCAAAAGCGCCTCCCAGACGGCCCTTTGAAAGGGCGTCCCCGCGTACCGGAGGGGCAGGTCGAAGGTCCGGCGCTTACCGGCAAAGTACTCCGCAAGCTGTGTATAGACTCTCTCCCACAGGGGCGGCGGCTCCATGGCCGCCTCTCCCCTGCCGAAGCGCAGGGAGACGACGGCCCCGTCCTCGATGCCGCAGACGAGGTCGATGCCGGAGAAGGAGGCGGTACAGAGAGTCACCATTTTTCTTCACCTCTGTTTAGTACAGGTTCATTTTGCAAATACTACCGGAAACACCTTTGGGAGGCCGGTATGGATACGATATGGACGCGGGAATTTTCGGAAAAAAGCTATCCTCCCCTGATCGGGGAGATGGAACGGGAGGCGCTGGTCATCGGCGGCGGCATGGCGGGGATCCTTATCGCCCGGGAGCTTACGGACGCCGGGGTCCGATGCGCGGTGCTGGAGGCCAACCGTATCGGCTCCGGTGTCACGGCGGGCACCACGGCGGTGGTCAGCGCCCAGCACGCCACGCTCTATCAGGACATGGTAAAGTCCTTCGGTACGGAAATGGCGCGGGGGTATCTCAACGCCAATCTGGAGGCCGTCCACGCCATCGCGGAGAGGGCAAAAAGCCTTGACTGCGACTACGAGGAGAGGCCGTCCCTCATGTGGTCGGCCGCGGACGGGGCCAAAATGCGCCGAGAGGCGCAGACCGTGCAGGAGCTGGGCTTTCCGGCGGTGTTCACCGATACGGCGCCCCTGGGGATCGCGTGCGCCGGCGCGGTGGTGTTCCCGGGGATGGGACAGTTCCACCCCCTCAAGTTCCTCCGGGCCATGGCGGAGGGGCTGGAGATCTATGAATACAGCGCCGTGCGGAAGGTAAAGAACATGACGGCATCCACCGACGGTGGGTCCGTGCGGGCCAGGCACATCATTTTCGCCTGCCACTTCCCCTTTATGGACCGGCGGGGGCTCTATTTTATGAAGATGCACCAGTGCCGCGAGAGCGTGATCGCGGTGGAAAACGCCCCGGCGCCGGATGTGAGCATGGTTGAAAACGCCCAGGCCGGGTTTTTCCTGCGCGGTTATGGGGACAGGCTCCTGGTGGGATGCGGGAACCATCTGCCGGGGGAGGAAAACGATGATTTTGCGCGCCTGGAGCGGTTTCTTCAAAAGCACCTCCCCGGCGCGAAGGAGATCTGCCGCTGGGTCAATCAGGACTGCTTTACTTTGGACGGCGTGCCCTACATCGGTCCCTACTCCCCCGCCACGCCGCGTATCTTCGTCGCCACGGGCTTCAATGCCTGGGGGATGAGTACGTCCATGGTCGCGGCCAGACTCCTCACCGCGCTCGTTACAGGCTCAGCGAGCCCCTATGCGCGGGTCTTCTCCCCCGCGCGAAAAATGGCGGCGGGGCCGCTGGCGCAAAACGCCGGCCGCAGCGCCGTAAACCTCCTGACGCCCACGCTCCCACGGTGTACGCACCTGGGCTGCGCCCTCAAGCAAAACGAGAGCGCCGGCACCTGGGACTGTCCCTGCCACGGCTCGCGGTTCAACAAGGACGGGTCGGTGATCACAGGCCCGGCGGTGAAGCCCTTGAAGCTCAAATAGAGCCGGAAAAAGGCGGCGGAGGTACTCCCCCGCCGCTTTTTGCACAATCAAAGGTCCAGCTTGCCCATGAAATACGGCAGCTGCTTTTGCCACCAACACCAGTCGTGGTTCACATCGAAGCCCCAGTAGTCGAACCAGGCCGGGATGGCCTTTTGGCGGCAGACGGCGTCCAGGGCCCTTGTGCCGGCCAGAAGCTCGTCCTCCCATGCCCCCTGGCCCACACAGAAGATGAGCTGGGACTGGCGGTAGAGCTCCATATACGGGTGGTCAAAGGGCATATTGGGCAGGAAGTAGACCGGGGAATTGTCGTAAATGAGGTCGTCCATGTAGCCCTGGATGAAGTCGTTGGCGTTATAGGTGCCGCTGAGGGCCACTACTGTGTCGTAAAGGTCCGGGCGGCGGAAAAAGAAGATGCCGTCGTGGACAGCGCCCATGGAACAGCCGGTGAGCATGGCCTTCCCGTGGACATCCCCCAGCTCGTAGACCCTGGGGGTGAGCTCCAGGGTGATGTAGCGGAAATACCTCTCCTGCATCTCGATGCGGTGGCGGGGGCTGTCGTACTTAGCCGACCAGCTCTCCGTGTCGATGCTGTCGGGACAGACCAGCATGATCTTCCCCTCCTCGATCCAGGGGCGCATACATTCCACCATGCCGAAATTCTCAAAATCCCAGAATCTCCCGTTCTGGGGCGGGAAAGCGAAGCACACCTTACCGCGATTGCCGTAGACCTTGAACTCCATGTCCCGGTCCAGCTCCCGGCTCCACTCCTTGAAATAACGAACGTCCATAAACTTATCTCCCTGCTTATTCCTTAGACTTCTTTTTGGCGGTCACGAATTTGATGAATTCCTTCGCCGCTTTCCGGTCCGGAGCGTGGGCGATGAAGGTCTCGTTGCCCATCTGATCGAGCCATATGGCGGGAAGGCGCTCATATTTTACGATGCTCTCGCCGTATTTTTCGAAGATCTCCTCGTTGGTATGTACGTACTCGTAGATATCCCGCCGGTCGGCGGTGACGGAGAAGTGGTCGTCGCCGCCGGGCTGGAGCCTTCTCTCGTCATAGGCCACCATCTCCGCCCAGATCTCGTAGACGTCGGTGGAGTGGGCGTAGTTCATCATGTCCGGAGTGTAGCTGCCGGCGGGGCGCATATTGACCTCCAGGCCCACAAAGTCGCCCACATCCCCGAGGCCGGGCTTCGCGACCTTGAGCTTGAAAAACTCCAGGTGGATAAAGCGGCTGCGGGCGCCGAAGGCCTTCGCCGTGGCGCGGCCAAGCTTGCGAAGCTTCGCGGGCATATCCGCCTCCACGTAATAGGCCAGATCCAGCTTGTCGTTGACGATGTCCATGATGGAGGGGGGCCAGGCGGTCATGGATTCAAAGAGGGGCTCGCATTTGGAATTGGTGATGGCGTCGTAGCTGTAGATATCGCCGGTGATGAACTCCTCCATCACGTAAGGCACCGGCGGCAGGCCGGCAAAGAAGCCGTCCAGGTCCTCATCGCTTGTGAGCTTATAGGTGGCGTTGGCGCCCACGCCGTTGTCGGGCTTGACGATGACCGGGTAGCCCACAAGGTCGATGAACCTGCGCGCGGCCTCCTTTGTGGTGACCTGGTGGCACCGGGCGGTGGGGACGCCGGCCTTTTTATAAAACTCCTTCATCCCCCACTTGGACTTGAAGCACGCCACCTCCCGGGTGTTGACGCCGGTGGTCACGTTGAAATCGGTGCGCAGTCTGGCGTCCTGCTCCAGCCAATACTCATTGTTGGACTCGATCCAGTCGATCTTGCCGTACTTGAAGGCGAAGAACGCCACGGCCCGGTACATCTGGTCGTAGTCCTCCATGTTGTCCACCCGGTAATACTCGGTGAGCGCGCCCTTGAGCCCGTCGGAGAGGCTGTCATAGGAGCTGTCGCCAATGCCCAGGACATTGACGCCGTTGCGCCGCAGCCGGTCGCAGAAGTTCCAGTAGATGGGCGGGAACTGGGGAGAGATAAAGATAAAGTTCATATACGGTTCATCACCTTTTATAATTTTAACGAATAAAATCGCCGTGTGGTATTATATCCCGATTCATTCAAATTGTCAATATTTTGCGAGACGCCGCAGACAGTTGACATTTTGTCTTCTCCGGGTGATAGATTGAGGCGTCCCAAAGCGGACAAAATACTTCCATCACGATAGTAAGGAGAAGCATATGGACGGAAGAATCGTGACGGCGGAGGCCGTCAAGGAGTTTGAGAATTACCTTGTCCGCGAGGAGCGGAGCGCGGCGACGCGGGAAAATTATCTGCGGGGCGTTCGGGCCTATGGGGCGTTTTTGGCCGGCAGAGAGGCCAGCGCGGAGAGGACAAGGGAATTCAAGGAGCGGATGCTGTCCTCGGGCAGCGCGCCGGGGAGCGTCAACACCACGCTTGCGTCCCTCAACGCGTTTTTCAAGTACATGGGCTGGGCGGGCCTCGGCGCAAAGCGTGTCCGCACCCAGAAAAGCGCCTATTGCCCGGAGGAACGGGAGCTCACCAGGGACGACTACTTTCGCCTCCTGAAAGCCGCCGGGCCGGGGCGGCAGGGCCTGCTGCTGGAGACCATCGCCTCCACGGGGATCAGGATCTCCGAGCTGCGCTTCTTCACCGTGGAGGCGGTGGGACGCGGAGCGATCTCCGTGACCTGCAAGGGCAAGGTCCGCGGCATATTTGTGCCCAAAAGGCTCAAGCGGCCCCTTTTGCGGTTCGCCGCTGAGCGCGGGATCGTCACGGGTCCGATCTTTCTGGGCCGGAACGGAGAGCCCGTCAGCCGCGGCTCCGTCTGGGCCATGATGAAACGGCTTGCCGAAAAGGCCGGCGTGGCGGCGTCCAAGGTGTTTCCCCACAACCTCCGCAAGCTCTTCGCCCGGGCGTTCTACAAGGCGGAACGGGACATTGCGAAGCTGGCGGACCTTCTCGGCCACAGCAGCATCGACACCACGCGCATCTACATCATGACCACCGGCGCGGAGCACC
>CANQSD010000075.1 GCA_947626385.1 uncultured Oscillospiraceae bacterium
TTTCACATCGTATAATACGGCTCCAAATACTCACGGGTATTCCGGCACATCTCGCCAAAGAGCGCCCGCGCGTCGTCCACCGTGAGGGTGGAGCAGAGGGGCTGGTGGAGGAAGGCGTTGAAGAGCTTATCCATGTCCCGCTCGCGGATGCCCTCGCAGGTGAGGTCGATGTTGTCGGAGCACCGGCGCACCAGGGCCAGGGCCCCGGCGGGGAGGGGGTCGGCGGTGAGGGGGATGACGCGGTCGTGGGTGAAGACGCAGTTCGTCTCCACAATGGACCCCTCCGGGATGCCCTTCATCTGGCCCCGGTTGGGCATATTCACGTTGGAGACCACCGTCTCCAGCCCCAGGATGCCCCGCACAAGGCGGACCAGCTCCTCGCCGGAGGGCTTCAGGGGCACGGGGCGGCGGCCCTCGGCCATCTCGATGCTCTCCGCGATCTGTCGGGCCTGGTTGGCCTCCCGGAAGTCCACGGTGGTGAGGCCGAACTTCCACTTCGCTACCGTCTCCGGGTCCCTGAGATACCAGGTGTTGTTCACAAACTCCACCAGATGCCGGTCCCCGGCGGCGGCCAGGGCCCCGTAGCGCCGCCACAGGTCCATCTTCACCCGGTTGTTGTAGGAGAAGGTGTCCGTCTTCCACGCCTCATGGTTGCCGTACTCGTTGTAGCCCGACTCGAAGTACCGGTCCACGAAATCCGGCAGGAGCGCCATGATGTCTATCTCCCGGTAGTGGGCGGAGGTGATCCAGGTGAAGTGGTTGACGCCGGAGGCGTCGGTGTAGATGTCCCGGCGGGCGGCGTCGATGCCCGTCATCTCCTTCAGGACCCGGCAGAGGAACTCCTGGGTGTGGAAGACCTCGTGGCAGCAGCCGAAAGCTTTGATCTCCGGGAAGGTCTGGTAGAGGGCCTTGACGCAGGCGCTCATGGGGTTGGTGAGGTTCAGGACCCAGGCCGTGGGGCAGAAGTCCCGGATGGCGGCGGCGAAGCCCTCGTAGATGGGGTTGGTGCGCATGGCCCGCAGGACCCCGCCGGGGCCGGCGGTGTCCCCCACGGACTGGTATACGCCGTATTTTTCCGGGGCGTGGACGTCGGAGCGCATCTCCTTGAAGGTGCCGGGGAGGATGGAGATGAGAACGAAGTCCGCCCCCGTGAGGGCTGTCCTCAGGTCCTCCGCCACAGTGTAGGCAAAATGGGAGGTGACGCCGGGCAGGGCGTTGAGCCGCGTGGCGATCTTCTGATTCCGGACGGCGGCGGGGACGTCGATGTCGTAAAGCGCCACCTCCCCGGTAAGATCCGGCGCCAGGGCCAGATCCTGCATAAACGACCGCGCCCAAAGCTTGGACCCGCCGCCGATGTAGGCGATCTTAATGGGACGCATGGGGGTTCCTCCTTTTTATATGATAGAGATTTCAGCTCTCGGAAAAATAGAGCCGAAGAGCCGAGATGACCTTGATGACCAGCGCCATTTCACGCCTGTCCAGTCCCCGGACCAGCGCCAGCGCCAGCTCCTCGTGCTCGTCGCGCTCCGCGCTTTCGCCTGCGAGAAAATAGTCCATTGTGACGCCAAAAATCCGTTTTTAGGATCCGCCAAAAAGAGACGTGGAGCCTTCGGGCGCCGCCGCTTTTTGCCTTATTGCGCCTCCGCCGCCGTCTCGCGGGCGTATTCTCGGGGGGTGAGGCCGTATTCGGACTTGAAGGCGCGGTAGAAGCCGGTGTAGTCGCCGAAGCCTACCTCGGACCAGACGCGGCTGGGGGGCATCCCCTGGGCCATGAGCTGGCGGGCGATGAGAAGGCGCTTTTTGGTGAGGTAGCGGTGGACGCTGGTGCCCACCACACGGGCGAATTCGTGGCTCAGGTGGTATTTGCTGACGTAAAATTTATCCGCCAGGGCCTCCAGCGTCAGCGCCTCGCCGTAGTGGGCGCCGATGTAGTCCACCACCTCGGACACCACCTGGGCGCCCCGCGTCTCCGTCTCCTCCGGGGCGCTTTTTTGGGCGACGCGGTTGATCTCCACCAGAAGCTGTGTGAGCAGGCACTCGGGCATCAGCTCCCCGCCGAAGCCGCCCTCCTGGAGCTCGGCGTGGAGCTTGCCCACCAGCTCATAGATGCGCCGCTGGTCCTCCGGCGTCATGTGGAGCTGGTTGCGGTAGCGCGGGCAGGAGGGGTCGAGGCACAGCATGAGGTCCGTGCGGCAGGTGGACAGCCGCCGGATCGCCCGGGGGTCCACCCAGAGGACGTAGCGCTCGTAGACCTCCCGCTCGGCCTTGATGTGGAGCTGATGGAGCTCCCGTGGGGAGATGAGCAGGATGTCGCCGGGAGCGACCTTGTAAAGCTTGCTCTCGATGGTGTAGGTCACATCGCCTGAGAGGAGGAAGTAGATCTCGTAAAAGTCGTGGTGGTGGAGGTCCACCTTATTGAGGTAGCAGTCGCGCTTATACTGGAGCTCAAAGTCGGGCCGCCGCATCTTCTGGCGGGTGTCAAAGGCGTCCGGGGCCAGGGGCATGGGACCCACCTCTCTTTCTTTGCTTTCAGTGTACGGCACAGGCGGGAAAAAGTCAATGAAAATCGGCGCAACTTTCGCAATGTGTGTCCGCAATCGGGGGCCTGTTGCCGCCGATGGGAGGATGTATAATATTTCACAGAAATTTTCAAAATCCTCTAGCAATCTTTGTGCGCTTCTGCTATACTGTACCTTAGTATACTGTCCCATCTTGGGCAAACAACATAAAAAATTCATTTTACAGGAGGAGCGGCTTATGGAAAGGTTAAATTATGAGGTCCTTGCGAAATCCGGCTATACCGGCTACATACTGAGGGACGCCCCCGAGAAGGTCATGCAGTTCGGCGAGGGCAACTTCCTCCGGGCGTTTGCCAACTACTGGTTCGACGTGGCCAACGAGAAGGCTGGGTGGAACGGCAAGTGCGTGCTGGTCCAGCCCATCGCCATGGGCCTCACCAAGCTCATGAACGAGCAGGAGGGACTCTACACCCTCTATCTCCGTGGCAACGAGGGCGGACAGAAGATCGACCGCAAGCGCGTCATCTCCTCCGTGTCCCGGTGCCTGAACCCCTACGAGAAGGAGGGCTTTGACGCCCTCATGGAGCTGGCCGTCAGCCCGGACCTGGAGTACGTCGTCTCCAACACCACCGAGGCCGGCATCGTCTACGACCTGGCGTGTGAGCTTTCGGATACCCCCTGCTCCTCCTTCCCCGGCAAGCTGACCCAGGTGCTCTACAAGCGCTGGCAGGCCCACGGGAGCGGGCTCGTGATCCTCTCCTGCGAGCTTATCGACAACAACGGCAAGGAGCTTTTAAAGTGCGTCAACCAATACATCGACCAGTGGGGCCTGGAGGAGGGCTTCCGGGCGTATGTGAACAATGACTGCACCTTCTGCTCCACTCTCGTTGACCGCATCGTGCCGGGCCGCATTCGGGACGCCGCCGAGGTGGCGCGTCTGGAGGCGGAGAACGGCTACCACGACGAGCTCATCGACGTGGGCGAGGTCTTCGGTGTCTGGAACATCGAAGGACCCGCGTGGCTGGAGGAGAAGCTGCCCTTCAAGAAGGCCGGCCTTAACTGCCCGGTGGTGCCGGACGTGACGCCCTATAAGAAGCGCAAGGTCCGCATTCTCAACGGCGCCCACACCGGCTTTGTTCTGGGCGCGTATCTGGCCGGCTTCGACATCGTCCGGGAGTGCATGGAGGACGACACCGTCCGCACCTTCATGAACAAGATGCTCTACGACGAGGTCATCCCCACCCTGCCCCTGGACAAGAAGGACCTCACCGACTTCGCCGCCGCCGTCCAGGACCGGTTCAACAACCCCTTCGTCAACCACGAGCTCATGAGCATCTCCCTCAACTCCACCTCCAAGTGGCGCGCCCGCAACATGCCCAGCTTCCTGGAGTACGTGGAGCTCAAGGGCGAGCTGCCAAAGTGCCTTACCGCCTCCTTCGCCGCCTACATAGCCTTCTACTCCACGGACATCCGGGAGCTTACCGACAAGGGCCTCGTCTGCAAGCGCGCGAAGGGCAACACCTACGTCTGCTCCGACGACCGCTGGGCGCTGGAGTTTTACTGGGACCACAGGAATGACTCCGACGAGGACCTTGTCCACGCCGTCATGACCAACGAGCAGATGTGGGGCCAGGACCTCACCGCCGTCCCCGGCTTTGAAAAGGCCGTGGTGGAGCTCCTTGGGAAGATCAGGTCCGAGGGCACGCTGGCGGTGTACGCCGACGCCGTGAAGTGAGGTGACGTCATGACCGATTTCATCCATATAAACCCCAAGGACAACGTGGCCGTCGCCCTCCATCCCATCGCCAAGGGCACGGTCTTTGAAGGCGACGGGTATGCCGTGACCGCCGCCACGGACATCCCCCAGGGGCACAAGATGACCTTGAAGGCCCTTAAAGAGGGGGATCAGGTCATCAAGTACGGCTTCTCCATCGGCCACGCCACGGAAAACGTGGGCGCGGGAGAGTGGATCCACACTCACAATATGCGTACCAATCTGGAGGGCGAGCTGGAGTATTCTTACCACCCCAACATCCATTTCCCGGAGAAGCTCCCGGCCCCCACCTTCATGGGCTACCGCCGAAAGGACGGGCGGGCCGCCATCCGGAATGAGATCTGGATCATCCCCACCGTGGGGTGCGTCAACGACGCGGCCAAGGCCATGGTCCGGGACAACCAGGACCTGGTGACGGGGTCCATCGACGGGCTTTACACCTTCACCCACCCCTTCGGCTGCTCCCAGACGGGCCACGACCACGCCCAGACCCGCAAGCTCCTGGCGGCCCTCACCCGCCACCCCAACGCCGGGGCGGTGCTGGTGCTCTCCCTGGGGTGCGAGAACCTGACACATGAACAATTTTTGACAGAGCTTGGTGACTACGACCCCGACCGGGTGAAATTCCTCACCTGCCAGGACGTGGAGGATGAGCTTACCGCCGCGCGGCCCATTTTGGAGGAGCTGGCGGCCTACGCGGGGCAATTTAAGCGCGAGCCCATCCCGGCAAGCGACCTTGTCGTCGGCATGAAGTGCGGCGGGTCCGACGGCCTTTCCGGCATCACCGCCAACCCCACCGTGGGGCGGTTTTCCGATATGCTGGGGGCCATGGGCGGCTCCACGGTCCTCACCGAGGTGCCGGAGATGTTCGGCGCCGAGGGCTTTTTGCTGGACCGGTGCGTCAATGAGGAGGTCTTTGAGAAGGCCGTCCACATGATCAACGGCTTCAAGGACTACTTCATCCGCCACAACGAGGTGGTCTACGATAACCCCAGCCCCGGCAACAAGCAGGGCGGCATCACGACGTTGGAGGACAAATCCTGCGGCTGCGTCCAGAAGGGCGGCTCCGCGCCCATCATGGACGTCATCGGCTACGGCGACCCCGTGGTGACCAAGGGCCTCAATATGCTCTACGGCCCCGGCAACGACCTGGTGTCCGCCACGGCGCTCACCGCCGCGGGGGCGCATCTCATCCTCTTCACCACCGGCCGGGGCACGCCCTTCGGCGCGCCGGCCCCCACCATGAAGCTGGCCACCAACACGCCCCTCGCCACCAAGAAGGCCACCTGGATCGACTTCAACGCCGGCGTGGTAGCCGACGGGACGCGCACCATCGACGAGGCGGCCCACGACCTCATGGACCTGGTGCTGGAGGTCGCCTCCGGGAAGAAGACCTGGGCCGAGAAGAAGGGCTTTAGGGAGATCTCCATCTTCAAGGACGGCGTGGTACTGTGACCATCCGGGAATGTCCGCGTAAATCGGGTTTTTTGACGGAAATTCCATGTCCGCGAGCTTGACTTACCGGCAGATTAACCGTATAATGAAAGAGTGGTAAATTTCGGCGCGCCCAGCGCCGGCGAGAAAATGATATCAGGAGGGAACCAACCATGAATGAGATCTTGAAAACCATTTCCAACATCGGCATCGTGCCCGTGGTGGCCATCAACGACGCCAGCAAGGCCGTGCCCCTGGCAAAGGCCCTGGTGGCCGGCGGCCTGCCCACCGCCGAGGTGACCTTCCGCACCGCCGCCGCCGAGGACGCCATGCGGGCTATCACCGCCGAGGTCCCGGAGATGCTGGTAGGCGCCGGCACCGTCCTCACCCCCGAGCAGCTGGACCGGGCCCTGGACGCGGGCAGCAAGTTCATCGTCTCCCCCGGCTTCAACCCCGAGATGGTCAAGTACGGCCTTTCCAAAGGCGCGCTGATGCTTCCCGGCACCGCCACCGGCGGCGAGATGGAGCAGGCCATGGCCCTCGGCCTCGACGTGGTGAAGTTCTTCCCCGCCGAGCAAAACGGCGGCATCGCCAAGATCAAAGCCCTGGCCGGCCCCTACAAGAAGCTTAAATGGATGCCCACCGGCGGCGTCACCACCAAGAACCTGATGGACTACCTCTCCTTCGACCAGATCGTGGCCTGCGGCGGCACATGGATGGTCAAGGCCGACCTCATCGACAACGAGCGTTGGGACGAGATCACCGCCATCTGCAAGGAGGCCGTGAAGACCATGCTGGGCCTCCAGCTCATGCACGTGGGTGTCAACTGTGCCGACCCCGAGGAGGCAGAGCACGTCGCCAAGCAGTTCTGCGCCCTCTTTGACCTCCCCTACAAGGCGGGGAACAGCTCCGACTTTGCCGGGACCATCGTGGAGTGCATGAAGAAGCCCGGCCGCGGCAAGAACGGCCACATCGGCATCGGCGCCAACAGCGTGGACCGCGCCATCTATCACCTGAGCCGCCAGGGCGTGGAGTTCGACGAAAGCTCCGCCTCCTACAACGACAAGGGCCAGACCAAGAACATCTACCTCAAGGGCGAGATCGGCGGCTTCGCCATCCACGTCATGAAAAAATAAACTTAACGCGAAAATCTAAATTTCATTGAAAAAGGAGAAACACCCCCTATGAAAGTTGTGACCTTCGGCGAGCTCATGATCCGGCTCCAGCCCTATAACTACGAGCGTTTTGTCCAGGCCGACCACCTGGAGTTCACCTTCGGCGGCGGCGAGGCCAACGTGGCCGTGTCCCTTGCCAACTACGGCGCCCACGCCGTCTTCGTCACCAAGCTCCCCGCCCACGCCATCGGCCAGGCGGCGGTCAACTCCCTGCGCCGCTACGGCGTGGACACCACCAAGATCGTCCGCGGCGGCGACCGGGTGGGCATCTATTTCAACGAGAAGGGCGCCTCCCAGAGGCCCAGCGTCTGCATCTACGACCGCGCCCACTCCGCCATTCAGGAGGCCGACCCCGCCGAATTTAACTGGGACGACATCTTTGAGGGCGCGGACTGGTTCCACTTCACCGGCATCACCCCGGCCCTGGGCCCCAACATGGTCGCCGCCTGCCTGGACGCCTGCAAGGCCGCCAAGGAGCGGGGCGTCAAGATCTCCTGCGACCTCAACTACCGCGGCAAGCTGTGGACCCGCGATCAGGCCCGCGCCGCCATGACCGAGCTTTGCAAGTACGTGGACGTGTGCATCTCCAACGAGGAGGACGCCAAGGACGTCTTCGGCATCGAGGCCGAGGCCACCGACATCACCGCCGGGACCCTCAACAAGGAGGGCTACAAGTCCGTGGCCCGTCAGCTGGCGGACAAATTCGGCTTTGAGAAGGTCGCCATCACCCTCCGGGAGAGCAAGAGCGCCTTTGACAACGACTGGAGCGCCATGCTCTACGACGTGAAGACCGACGAGTACTGCTTCTCCAAGCTCTATCACCTCCACATCATCGACCGCATCGGCGGCGGCGACAGCTTCGGCGGCGGGCTCATCTACGCCCTGCTCACCGGCCACAACACCCAGAGCGCCGTGGAGTTCGCCGTGGCGGCCTCCGCGCTGAAGCACTCCATCGAGGGCGACTACAACTTCGCCACCGTCCCCGAGGTGGAAAAGCTGGCCGGCGGCGACGCCTCCGGACGCGTCCAGCGGTAAGGAGGGCCTGAGATGGAGCATTCCAACCCCTTAACGAAGGGCAACAAGGGCGGACAGAAGTTCATCACCTTTGGCGAGATCATGCTCCGCCTCACACCCCCGAATTACGAAAAGATCCGGGCCGCCAACGAGTTTGAGGCAAGCTACGGCGGTTCCGAGGCCAACATCGCCCTGGCTTTAGCGAACCTCGGCGTGGACAGCACCTTTTTCTCCGTGGTGCCCAACAACTCCCTGGGCAAGAGCGCCGTGAGGATGCTCCGGTCCAACGACGTGCACTGCACCCCCGTCATCCTCTCCACCCCCGAGGAGACCCCCACCCACCGGCTGGGGACCTACTACCTGGAGACGGGCTACGGGATCCGGCCCAGCAAGGTCACCTACGACCGGAAGCACTCCGCCATTTCGGAGTTTGACTTCTCCAAGGTGGACGTAAACTACCTGCTGGACGGCTTTGACTGGCTGCACCTTTCCGGCATCACGCCGGCGCTGTCGGCATCCTGCGGGGACTTCATCCTGACGCTGATGAAGGCGGCCAAGGAGAAGGGCATGACCGTCAGCTTCGACGGCAACTTCCGCTCGCTCCTGTGGAGCTGGGAGGAGGCCCGGGACTACTGCACCAAGTGCCTGCCCTATGTGGACGTGCTCTTCGGCGTGGAGCCCTACCACCTCTACAAGGACCCCGCCGACCCCAAGAAGGGCGACGTGAAGGACGGCATCTCCCGCCAGCCCAGCTGGGAGGAGCAGGACGAGATCAACCAGGCGTTCGTGGCGGCCTACCCCAACATCAAGTGCATCGCGCGGCACGTCCGCTACGCCCACTCCGGCTCTGAGAACAGCCTCATGGCCTATATGTGGTATCAGGGCCACACCTTTGAGTCCAAACTCTTCACCTTCAACATCCTGGACCGCGTGGGCGGCGGAGACGCCTTCGCCAGCGGCCTCATCTACGCCATGATGATGAACTATAAGCCCATGGACATGATCAACTTCGCCGTGGCAAGCTCCGTCATCAAGCACACCATCCACGGCGACGGCAACATCACCGACGACGTGGAGAGCATCCGCAACCTCATGAACATGAACTACGACAT
>CANQSD010000076.1 GCA_947626385.1 uncultured Oscillospiraceae bacterium
CCCCCTCCAAGACCTCCTCACCGGCGAACCATACACCGACGCCGCCTCCATCCCCGCCCACGGCGTGAGGGTGTATAGGGTGCGATAGAGTCCCCCTTTGAGCAAAGCCCCCTCCCCCTGGGAGGGGGCAGGGGGGTGGGTGCGGGTCATCGATACCGCCGCTGTCATCCCACGCTCGCTTCCCCCCTGCCCCCCTCCTACGAGGAGGGGGCTTAAAAGGTTGCGCCGCTATGCGGCGCAATTTTTTATAAACGCGGCGCAAAGCGCCGCAACCTTATTCTCCTTGACCCCTTTTTCGGGAAAACTACGCCCGCAGGCGTGTTTCGGAGGCCAACCGCCGCGCAGCGGCGGCTCTTAGGCCGGAGATGGGGTGCCGCCGTAGCAGCGGGGTATTCGAGCCCGTGGAGAGTCGCTGGGGCTTCCGATAATCGGATTGTAGAACCACCCCGGCCTCGCTTCGCTCGGCCACCCCTCCGTAGGAGGGGCAAAAGTGGGTGCGTTGACAGATCGGTTGCGATAAAATGGCACCCGTCTCCGTCTCAGGGCCCCCTCCTCGTAGGAGGGGGGCAGGGGGGAAGCGAGCGTGGGATAACAGAACAGTTCCGATAAATGGCTCCACCCCCGACACGTTAGCCCCTCCTAGGTCGGGGACAGCCGCGAAGCGGCAGGGGTGGTGCGAGCGAGGCGAGTGCGCGCAGCAAAACAGCAGGAACCCCCGGTGTGAATTCCGCAGAATTCACGCCGGGGGTTCCGCACGTTCCCTCTGGCGGGGAAGGCCGCAGGCCTTTTTCGCCAGATTCGTTCCCCTTGGCATTTAAAGGCCGCAACGAGGCCTTCAAAGCCAGTCAATAGTAAAATTTCCTGTGCACCAGCACGATGGCGTAGACGACGGAGCTTATGACGGTGAGGATGACGGCGTAGATGACGAGCTGGATGAACTTGACCTCCCAGATGTGGAGGAGGAAGAGGCTCGCCAGGAGGAGCATGGCCATCCAGTAGACGAAGATGAGGGCGGTGAAGGTCACCCACCGGGCGCCGGTCTTGGCGGTGTCCAGGGCGATCTGCTTGCGGGTCATGTTGCCGTAGTAGCTGTTGGGCCGGCGGCGGAAGCCGGGCCGGGGCGGCCGCTTCTCACCCCTGGGTCGTTTCGGCATATTTGACTCCCCAGATGCTCTCGTTCTGGCCCACGGCGGAGAAGGTCATGCAGTCGGTGCCGGCCTCGTCCTTCATGGCGCAGAAGACGCCCTTGTATTCCACCTCACCGATCTTGATGGTGACGGTGTAGCTTCCTTTGTCCATGGACCAGGTGCCCTCGGCGTCGGCGGTCTTGACCTTGCCGCCCTTATTGAGGTAGATGATCTGCGGGCGGGCGATCTCGGCGTCGATGCCGGTGCCCTGATTGATGTAGAAGTAGCGGCCCGCCACCTCGTCCTCGGAATAGCCCGTCTCGCTTACGGTCTCGCCCTGGGTCTGATACGGGAGCATACAGGGCCAGCCGTCGGCGTTGTAGAGGAACTGGTGGACGCGGGGGTAGTGCATCTCGCCGCGCGTCTCGAAGCGGGTGTGATAGACGACGTAGTGCTTGCCGTCCTCGTCGATGAAGACGGAGTTATGGCCGGTGGCCATGTATCCCTCGGGATTGCTGGGCATCTGATAGTTGCCGGAGAGCTTCAGGGCGTAGTAGGACTGGGCCGCCCTGCTCAGGCCGGAGCCCAGGGTCTGGCCCTTCATGTCCACGTAGGGGCCGTCGGGGTTCTCACTGCGGAAGACGCGGATCTGGTAGCCGCCCTGCTGATTGAGGTCGCCGAAGGAGACATAGAGGTAGTAGAAATCGGTGCCCTTGTCATAGATGATATAGGGGGCCTCCATAGTCTCGTGGCCGCCGCCGGCGATGCGCTTGCCGAAGTAGGGGTCCACGTCGTTGTCGGGGTCGGCCTCCGGGTGGATGACCTGGCCGGTCTGCTCGTCGACCTCCAAAAGGAAGATGCCGCCGGACCAGGAGCCGTAGACCAGCCAGTCGTTGCCGTTCTCATCGGTGAAGAGGGTGGGGTCGATGGCGTTGGGATATTCCCGGAATTTATAACTCCCTGAGCCGTCGAGGTAGTGGCTGAAGGCGTAGTCCTCGGAGACGTAGTCCAGCACGTCGGTATACTGGATGGTCTCCTTGTTAAAGCCGGAAAAGATGAACGCGCCCTGCCACTCAAACCTCCCGTCCGGGGTGTCGCAGGTGGCGTAGCACAGGTTGGAGGCGTTCCAGGTGGAGCTGGTGCAGTAGTACATCACGTACTTGCCCAGGTTCTCGTTGTACTTCACGTCCGGGGCCCAGACGTGCTCGCCGCCCTGGGCGGCGTTGTCCGTGGGGACGGCGCTGGTGGGGCTGCCGGCGAAGGCGAACGCCTCGTCAAACTTGTCATAGATGCCGCCGAAAATGACGTTGCCCTTATTGACGCCGGCGCTCATGGCCTTCCAGGTAAAGAGGTCCTCGCTCCTGGCGGAAGCCATGTGGGAGCCGTAGATGTAATAGGTATCCCCCACCCGCAGGATGGACGGGTCGTGGACGCTGGCGCCGGCGACGATGAACTTCGTGGCGATGCCGGACAGGTCCACGTTGAAGTCGTAATTGGGTTCCTCCTCCTTCTCGCCGCAGGCGGCCGCCAGGGAGACGACCAGGAGCAGCGCCAGGACCAGGGAAAGCGCTCGTTTCTTCATAACGGTTCTCCTTTTCGATAAAAATTCAGAAGGCTTACGGGGGCCATGATCGATTTTTTGAAAGGGCCGGGGCTCACTCCACCGTGGCGATGTTGAAGCTGGCGGCCTTGGCGTCGGACCCGTCGGTGAGGGTGAGAACGCCGTCCTTCAGGGTCAGGTATTTGCCGGGCTGGGCCGCGGACTCAAAGCTCACGCCCTCGCCGGAAAGGCCGGTATATGTCTTGAAGGTCTGGGCCTGGGCCTGATCGCCGTCCCAATCCTGGCTGAGGACCACCTTGTCGCCGGAGACGGTGACGTAGAGGCCGGCCTTGTTCTGGGACTCGATGGACACGCCGTAGACGTCGCTCTTGTCGGCCTTGCCCTGCTTGATGACCCACTGGCCGTCCAGCTCCACGGTGTCCGCAAGGCCGGAGCCCAGGGCCACGTCCTTATAGGGGTAGTCGTCGTCCAGGTTGGAGTTGGTGAAGTGGGCGTGCTGGAGGGCGTCGCCGTTGAGGCTTGTGAGGGTGGAAACGGTGCCGAAGGGGCCGGCGGCCGTCTCCTCCATGAACTGGACGGTGCCGTCCTCGTTAAACCGGAGCTCCTCGATGCAGGCGACCCTGCGGAAGCCGGACCCCTTGGGCAGGGAGCCGTTGTGGTAGATGAACCAGGTCTTGCCCAGGAAGTCAAAGACCGCCATGTGGTTGGTGTTGGAGGTGGCGGAGGCAAACATGATCTTGCTGTCGGTGACCAGGTAGTCCTTAAAGAGGTCATTGCCCTCCAGGCGGGCCACGGCCATGTTCTCCCGCCAGCCGTAGGCGTAGAAGAGGTAGTAGTCGCCGTAGGCCTTGCCGTTCTCATCCCTCCGGCGGTAGAGCCAGGGGGCCTCGGTGTAGGAGTCGGGGCAGATCTTGCTCACAACGTCCCGGCCGAAGGTGACCTTGCCGTCGCCGCTCACGTCCTTGACGGAGACCATGTCCTCGTTGAGCTCACATATGTAGACCTTGCCGTTGCCCCAGCAAAGATACCGGTGCTCCACGCCGTCGTCCCCCGTCTCGATCCAGACGGTGGGGTCAATGTCGTTCCAGCCGGAGGTCTCGTCGGTGGTGAAGGAGCCCTTCACCAAAGGCTGCCCGATGTCCGTAAAGGGCCCGGTGGGGCTCTCCGACACCGCCACGCCGATGGACTGCTTGCCGTCGTCGGTCCTGTCCCAGGAGCAGTAATAGAAATAGTACATGGTCTTGCCGGTGGCGGGGTCCTTATGCTCCGCGCACTGACCGGCCCAGGCCGCGTTGGCGGTCGCCCAGCTGACGTCCTTCATCCGCAGGACCACGCCCTCATAATTCCAGTTTTGCAGGTCCTTGGTGGAGTAGCACAGGTATTCCGGGATGTTGTAATCCTCGGTGGTGGCCACGTCGTGGCCCACGTAGAGGTAGAGGGTGTCCCCCACCACCAGCGTGGAGGGGTCGCCGCCGTAGGTCAGGTTCCCGTCACCGTCAAAGCCCACCAGGGGGTTGCCCACGGACTTGGCGATCTCAACAGGTTTCACGCTGTTTGTCTCCTCCTTCTCATCCTCATCTGGGCCGCAGCCGGCAAGGCACGTCACGAGCAGCGCCGCCGCCAGAAGCAGCGTCAGGGTCCTTTTCATCTTCATGTTCTTATCCTCCCTATGAAAGATTTCGGGGATATTTATTTTATTATACAATAAACTAGTTTATTGTCAAGGAAAGAATGGGCATTTCTCACAAAAATTTCCGAGCGCCGCGATCCCCCGCGCCTGTCCCCGACCTGGGAGGGGCTGAGGTGCCGGGGGCGCGTGCGATTTGCCGGAACCGTTTCGATAACGCGTCCACTCTTGCCCCTCCTAGGTCGGGGTGGCCGAGCGCAGCGAGGCCGGGGTGGCACTGCAATTCACGCGGCGGCGGGAAAAGGTTTGCGGCTGACGCCGCATTTTTATTTTCCCCACCCGCCCGCCCCGCCGCCACGTCACCACCCCTGCCGCTTCGCGGCTGTCCCCTCCGTAGGAGGGGCTAACGTGTCGGAGGCGGGTGCGTTTTATCGGGACCGGTCTGTCATCCTACGTTCGCTACCCCCCTGCCCCCCTCCTACGAGGAGGGGGCCCCGAGACGGGGGCGGGTGCGTTTTATAGGGACCGGTCCGGTATCGCAACCTCTTTTGCCCCTCCTAGGTCGGGGTGGCGCGAAGCGCCGGGGTGGTGCTGCAATCCGATTATCGAAAGCCCAAGCGACACCCAACGGGCTCGAATACCCCGCCGCTGCGGCGGCACCCCTTTTTCCGAAAAAGGGATCAAGGGAATAAGGTTGCGGCGCTTCGCGCCGCCTTTAGATTAAATTGCGCCTCCGGCGCAATAAAATTGAGATTGCGGCGAAGCCGCTCCTTTTTGACCCCCTTTGGGGCAAAGGGGGCAAGGGGGATTCGAGCCCCCGTCCCTCGTCCCCCGTCCCCGCCGCGCGGGTAATTAAAAACTGCGCCGCAGGCACAAACCTTTTTAAGCCCCCTCCTCGTAGGAGGGGGGGCAGGGGGGAAGCGAAGGTGGGAGGACAGAGCGGTATCGGTGAACCGCACCAGCCAAGGTCCTTCGTCCCCCGTCCCTTGCCTTGGCATCCTGTTTCCCTCTTTCCCCGTCTATTCGGTTTTCCTTGCTTTCCCGGATGGGGTGTGGTAAACTGGGGGAAAGGAATTTTAGGGGGAGACGCGGCGAATGAAAAAGCGGTTTTGGAAATTTTGGCCGGTATTGGCGGTGTGCGCGGCGCTGATTGCCAGCGCGGTCATCGGCGTTTTTTATTTTCGCTTCATCTCCGAGAAGATCTACGCCGACAGCACTGACCACCTGGGGGAGATCTACGGCCAGGTGAACAGGACCTTCAGCGCCTTCATCGAGCGCAACTGGGGGCTTTTGACCAACTGGGGCCAGTATTTTGAGCGGGAGGGCGAGGTCACGCGGGAGATCGCCGACGAATACATCCTCCCCAAGCAGAACCACTGGCGCTTTACGGACTTCTATTTTATCTCCGAGAGCGGCGAGGGGATGAACATCGCCGGGGAGACGGTGCCCTTCACCCTCTCCGGGGCCTGGGACAGGCTGATGGTCCAGGGCTACGCCTCCATGGCCGGGGAACGCCTCCCCGACGGGACGGAGGTGACGGTCTTCGCCGTGAAGCCGGAGCGGCACATGGAGTACGAGGGCTTCGGCTTTGACGCCATCGCCATGTGCTACACAAACGAAGACCTGGCGGCCGACCTGCAGGTGGACGCCTTCAACGGCCAGGCCAGGTGCTTCGTCATCCACGCCGACGGGACCGTCCTCCTGTCCACCCAGGCCGGGGGAAGCGTGTTCAGCAACTACCTCAAGTATCTGGACGGGGCCTCGGACCTGGAGGACGAGGCGCTGCGGTCCATGCGCGCCGACTGGGAGGCCCGGGCCTCCGGGCTCGTCAACTGCTCCATCGGCGGCGTGGAAAACGTGCTCTTCTACGAGTACCTGGGCTACCAGGACTATATGCTCCTGTCCGTGGTCCCACAGAGCGTCATGAGCGCCGGGTTCCTCACCGTCCAGGAGGCCACCGTCAAGATGCTGGTGGCGATCTTCCTCCTGTTGGGGGCGGGGGCGCTCATTCTGGTGCTGGTGCGGGCTCACAGGCAGTCCAGGAAAAACCGGCTGGAGCTTCAGTACCGGGAGATGATGTTTGACGCGGTGTCCCGGTCGCTGGACGATATCTTCCTGATGTTCGACGTGAACGCCATGCGGGTGGATTACCTGAGCCCCAACGTGGAGCGGCTGTTGGGCGTGAAGGCCGAGGACGCGGCGGCGGATATCCGGGTGCTGGGGACTTGCGCCGTGGACGGGGACGTGCTCATCCCGAAGGACGAGCTCCTGGCCATTCCCCAGGGCGGCAGTCTGCGCCGGGCCTGCGCCTACCGCCACCAGCAAAGCGGCGAGCGGCGGTGGTACCGGATGGCGGTCTACAGGCTTATGGTGGAGGAGGCGGACAAGTTCGTCTTCGTCATGTCCGACCGCACCCAGGAGCGGCAGATGAACGCCAACCTCCAGGAGGCTCTGGACGCGGCCAAAAGCGCCAACGAGGCCAAGTCCAACTTCCTTTCCAATATGTCCCACGACATCCGCACTCCCATGAACGCCATTGTGGGCTTCTCGGCCCTTCTGGAGCGGGACGCGGACAAGCCGGAGAAGGTCCGGGAGTACACCCGCAAGATCGCCGCCTCCAGCCGGCACCTTCTGAGCCTCATCAACGACGTGCTGGACATGAGCAAGATCGAAAGCGGCAAGACGAACCTGAACATCGCCGCCTTCAGCCTCCCGGAGCTTCTGGCGGAGCTGAGCATCATCCTGACCCCCCAGGCCAAGGCCAAGGGTCAGAGCTTCACCACCCATCTCAAGGGCTCCCCGCCGGAGACGCTGATGGGCGACAAGCTGCGGCTCAACCAGATCCTCATCAATCTCCTCTCCAACGCCATCAAGTATACGCCTCAGGGCGGGAAAATCGAGTTTACGGTGACGAATCTCCCCTCCCCCGCCCCCCAGTACGCCAAGCTGCGCTTCGACGTCCGGGACAACGGCATCGGCATGAGCGAGGACTTTTTGGGGGAGGTGTTCTCCCCCTTCGCCAGAGAGGTGAACTCCGTCACCAACACCATCCAGGGCACGGGCCTGGGCATGGCCATCACCAAGAACCTGGTGGACCTGATGGGCGGCATCATCCAGGTGGAGAGCAAGCTGGGAGAGGGGTCTCTCTTCACCGTGGAGCTGTCCTTCGCCACCCCGGAGGAGGCCGGCGGCGACGGGTGGTACAGGCACAAAATCAGCCGTATGCTGGTGGCGGACGACGAGGAGGACGTGCTTTCCGGCATCCGGGAGACCCTGCGGGACACCGGCGTGGAGGTGGAATGTGTGGCCGGCGGCGTCCCGGCGGTGGAGGCCGCTTTGGCGGCCCACGGGGCCGGACAGGGCTTCGACGTTATCCTGCTGGACTGGAAAATGCCGGATCTCTCCGGCGTGGAGGCCGCGCGGCAGATCCGGGAGCGCATCGGCGGGCAGGTGCCCATTCTGGTGCTCACCAGCTACGACTGGGCGGACATCGAGGAGGAGGCCCGGGCGGCGGGAATCAACGCCTTCATGCCCAAGCCCTTCTTCGCCTCCACCTTCTTTGACACGATACGTCCGCTCTTTGAGGCCCGGGAGGCCCCCGTCCCGGAGATCCCCGCCGCCCCGGCGGCGCTGAAGGGCCGGCGGTTCCTGGCGGCGGAGGACAACGAGCTCAACGCGGAAATTTTGTCGGAGATGCTGTCCCTGGAGGGCGCGGAGTGTGACCTCGTCTCCAACGGCGCCGAGGCGGTGGACGCCTTCAACGCCTCGGCCCCCGGGACCTACGACATGATCCTCATGGACGTGCAGATGCCCGTGATGAACGGCTACGAGGCCACGGCGGCCATTCGCGCCGGCTCCCACCCGGAGGCCGGGACCATCCCCATCGTGGCCATGACCGCCAACACCTTCGCCGAGGACGTGCGCCGCGCCCTGGACGCCGGCATGGACGGACACCTGGGCAAGCCCATCGACATGGACGCCGTCCGGGCCCTGCTGGGGCGGCTTTTAGAGAAAAAGGACAGGGGGGAGCGGACGTGAAACCGGGAAAGCTGCTGGCCGCGGCGCTGTCGGCGCTGATGCTCCTCCCCCTGGCCTCCGGGTGCGCCGGGGAGAGCGACGGACTCACCATTCTGGGCAAGAAGAGCGACCTGGAGAAGACGTACATGACCCGTGTCTTTGACCTCTACGAGAAGGCCACCGGGGAAAAGCTGCGCGTCGAGGCCGTGGAGGACGGGGAATTTGAGAAGGAGGCCGCCGCGCGCTTTGCCAGGGGCGAGGGACCGGATATCCTCCTGCACTTCCACAACGCCGACCTCGACCGGTTCGACGTGGAGGCGGATTTCCTGCCCCTTAACGACCAGCCTTGGGTGTCCGACCTCACCGACAGCGCCAGGGCTTACTGCGAGGACGCCGGGGGGAACCTGCTGGGGCTCCCCTTCTGGGAAAACTCGGTATCCGGGTGCTACTACAACAAGACCATTCTGGACAGCCTGGGGCTGGACCCGGCGTCCACCCAGGCGGAGTTTGACACGCTTTGCGAGGCGCTGGTGGGTATCGGCAAAACGCCTGTCTGCTGGCCCGCCGACGGGTGCTCCTGGATGCCCCAGTTCGCCCTGGACCCGGTGTTCGC
>CANQSD010000077.1 GCA_947626385.1 uncultured Oscillospiraceae bacterium
GGCTTGAGCGACGACGTGGCGGCTCTTAGGCCGGAGATGGGGTGCCGCCGCGGCGGCGGGGTATTCGAGCCCGTTGGGCGTAACTGGGGGTTCTGATAATCGGATTGCAGCACCACCCCGGCGCTTCGCGCCACCCCGACCTAGGAGGGGCAAAACCCTTCCGCCTCGCTGCGCTCGGCACCTCCCCCACGGGGGAGGTTATTAAGCTCCCCCGTGGGGCTGCGCCCGCAGGCGCGTGTCGGAGGCCAACCGCCCCGCAGGGGCGGCTCTTAGGCCGGAGACGAGCTGGCACAGCCAAAGGCCGTGACTGAGGGGTTGCCCCTCCTAGGTCGGGGACAGCCGCGAAGCGGCAGGGGTGGTTCCGCCCGTGGGGCTCACCCCTTCCTCAAACTCGCCTCCAAGATCCTCTCCACCAGCTCGTTATACCCGATCCCGGCGACGCGGGCCTCCTTGGGCAGGAGGCTGGCGGGGGTCATGCCGGGGAGGGTGTTGGCCTCCAGGCACCAGACGGTGCCGGCCTCGTCCACGATGAAATCCATGCGGGCGTAGACCTCCAGCCCCAGGGCCTCGTAGACGCGTACCGCCGCGTCCCGCAGGGCCGCGTCCCAGCCCTCAGGCAGGTCGGGGATGGGGCAGATCTCCTCCGTGGCCCCGTCCTGATACTTGTTTTTGTAGTCGAAAAAGCCGCTCTTGGGCCGGATCTCGATGGGCGGCAGGGCCTCGCCGTCCAAAACGCCCACGTCGATTTCCCGCCCCTCGATGTACCGCTCCACCAAAAGCTCCTGGCTGTACGAAAACCCCAGCGCCAGGGCGTCGGCGTACTCGGCCTCGGTGTGGGCGATGGAGGTGCCCACGGAGGACCCGCCGGCGCGGGGCTTCACCACGCAGGGAAGAAAGGGCGCGGGGGCGTGGGCACCGGCGCGTGTCAGGTTGACCCCCTCCGCCACACGGATGCCCGCCGCCGCCATCAGCCGCTTGGCCGTCTCCTTGTCCATGGCCAGGGCGGAGCCCAGGTGGCCCGCGCCGGTGTAACGGATGCCCGCCACGTCGAACATGGCCTGGAGCCGCCCGTCCTCCCCGTCGGCCCCGTGGAGCCCCAGGAAGACGATGTCCGCCGCGCGGCAGACCTCCAGAAGGTTATCGCCCACCCGGGAATCGTTGGCCTGCCGGCGGCTTGCCTTCACGGCCTCCAGGTCCGGCACGTCGGCGGCGATATCCGCCAGGGTATCGGCGATCGGTTTGTCAAATATCTTTTTGGGGTCCTCATACGCCCCCGTATAGCCAAAAAAGGCGTCCACCAGCACCGCCCGGTGCCCGTTTTCCCGCAGGGCTTTGGCGATCAGGGCCCCGCTCTTGAGCGACACGTCCCTCTCCGTAGAGAGCCCGCCGCAAAGTACGATAATGTCCATACTTACCTCCCATGGAGCTTTCTGATGAAATTATACACCCGCCGGCGGCGGGATACAACCGAAAAAACCTTTTTCCCACTTGCTTTTTTTCCGCCGGTTTGGTATAGTGGTCTCGCTGTGCAGAGTAGGCCGGCGCGCGTTAAGTGCCGGGGGGACGGAGAGTTGCCCCCTGGACGAAGGGACATCCCGCGGTGCGCCCGCCGCATCCCGCTGCGACAGAGGAGCTGTCTCCTGCCGTGTGGATCGCTGCATGGAAGGAGGCTTTTTTGTGAAAAAATTCAAAGACGATCTCGTAAGCTCCGCGCGGGAGTTTACAAACCTCCGGGTGCTGTGCGCCCTGGCGGTGATGGGGGCGCTGGCCATCGCCCTCAAGTCCGTCTCCATCGACATCGGCGGCTTTGCCTCCATCGGCTTTTCGGGCCTTCCCAACCAGGTGGTGGATATGCTCTTCGGGCCGGTGACGGGGACCCTCTTCGGCGGGGCCATGGACGTGCTCAAGTTCTTCCTCAAGCCCACCGGTGCCTTCCACTTCGGCTACACCTTCAACGCCATGCTGGCGGCCTTTATCTACGGATGCTTCTACTACAAGCGCCCCGTGCGCTTCTGGCGTATCCTCACGGCCAAGGGGCTCATCGAGATAGTCGTCAACCTGGGCTTCGGCACGCTGTGGTCCGCCCAGCTCTACGGGCGGGCGTTCCTGGCGGCGCTGAAGCTGCGCGTGGGCTGGAGCTTACTGGTGAACTGGCCCCTGAACACGGCGGTCTTCTACGTCATTGCCCTCGCCCTGGAGCGGGCCGGGGTATTCCGGTACTTTAAGGATCGTCAAAGGCCGTAAAGCCGCCTCCCGTTCTCCAGCGTGGCCCGCGCCACATCCTCCACGCTCATCCCACGGATCTCGGCGATCTTCTCCGCCACCAGGTGGACAAGGAGCGACGAGTTGCGCTCCCCCCGGTGGGGGACCGGGGCCATGTAGGGGCTGTCCGTTTCGATGACCATCCGCTCCGGAGGCATCTTCTCCACCACCTCCAGGCACCGGCGGGCGTTTTTGAAGGTGACGACGCCGGTGAAGCCGAGATACAGCCCCATGTCCAGGAGCACCCTCGCCGTCTCCCAGCTCCCGGAATAACAGTGCACCACCCCCCGGATGCCGGGGTGGGCCTTGAGAATGTCCAGATTATCCTGTACCGCCTCCCGCTCGTGGATGATGACGGGCAAACCCAGCTCCTTGGAAAGCTCTAATTGCTCGCTGAACACCCGTCTTTGCGTGTCCCGGGGCGAGAAGTCGTAGTGGTAGTCGAGCCCAATCTCCCCCACCGCCACGCACTTGGGGTCGGCGCAGAGCTTCCTCAGCACGTCCAGGTACCCCGGCGCGGCCCCCTGGGCCTCGTGGGGGTGGACGCCGGCGGCGAAGTAGACGAAGGCGTGGGCGCGGGCGATCTCCCGCGCCTTTTCGGCGGAGGCAAGGTCGGAGGCCGGGTCCACGATGAGCTCCACGCCGGCTTCCGCCATTTTGGACAGCACTTCCTCCCGGTCGCCGTCGAATTTTTCATCGTCGTAGTGGGCGTGGGTATCGAAGAACATGACTTTTCCCTCCGAATTTCCATCATTTTTTGAAAAAACTCTTGCAATCTTGTGAAACTTATGATACCATAAAAGTCCCGCGAATAAAAGACTAAAAAATTCTAAAGTAAGGATTGATCATTTTGGGTGCTCTCGAGATCACAATCACCGTCATTCAGCTTCTGGCGTGCCTCGCCATCGTCGTCATCGTCCTGATGCAGAGCGGCAAAAGCGCCGGCCTCTCCGGGGCCATCGGCGGCGGCAGCGGCGACACGTTCCTGTCCAAGAACAAGTCCAAGACCCTGGACGCGCGTCTGGCCCGCATGACCAAGTGGGTCGCCGTCGTCTTCATCGTCCTGACCCTGGTCCTGGACTTCGTGGTCAAATAAAACCCTTCCGCAAAAGAAAACTCCTCCTGCCTTGCGCAGGAGGAGTTTTTTAATTTGCGGCTTCCTCGAAGACAAAGAGCTCCTCGTCGTAATAGTAGGTGAAGGTCAGGCGCAGGGAGGGGAGGGCCTCCTTCGGGGCACGGACCAGGAGCTTATCCCCGTCCGGCATCAGCTCCGCGTCCTTGACATCCATTTTGGGCAGGAGGTTGGTTTCCAGCTCCTCCAGCAGCTCCTCCTGATGGGCGGCGTAATAGGCGCTGTCCCGCGGCGGCTCGTAGCCCTCCACGGCCCCGCCCCGGGTGGTGAAGAGGAGGACGGTGAAAACGACGCTCATGGCCAGCACCAGCACGCACCCCACGACCCCCAGCTTTTTGGCGAATTGTTGTCCGGTCCCCATGGCGCGCCTCACTTACTGAAATAATTGACCTTCATGGTGTTCCAGCTCATCTCCAGGCGCTTGGCGATCTCCGCGTTGCGCGCCGCCACGGCCTCCGTGGGGGCCTCGCCGCCCAGGGCGTACCAGTAAGTCTCGCCGTCGTACCAAGAGTAGTCGGCGAAAATGGCGTAGCCGCCGTTTTCGGAGAAGGCGTCGTTGCCGAAGTAGTGGGAGCCGTCGGTGGGCAGGTCGAAGAGGTTGACGAGGGTGGGCAGGATGTCATAGGCCCCCATGGCCTTGTCCACCGTCACCGCCGGGGTGCCCTTGGCGTAGATGAAGAAGGGGGTCCGGGTGATCATATTCATGTCCTGGGCGCCCTTCTTTTCCAGAATATAGTCGTTGCTCATGGCGTAGTAGTCAAAATGGTCGGCGTAGAACACCAGCACCGTGTCGTCCAGAAGCCCGTCCGCCTCCAGACGATCCACAAGCCCGCCCACAAAGAGGTCCGTCTCGTGGGCGCCGGCGTAGCCCCGAATGATCATGTCCGGGGTGTCCTCCGGCAGGCGCTGGGCGGCGTAGTCGTACCAGTAGGACGCCACGGAGCTGCTGGCGTAGGGCCCGTGGGCGGAGTAGGTGATGATGAAGGTGAAGAACGGCCCGTCCGGCGTCATGAGGTCGTAGGCGGAAAGCATATGCGAGTCAAAATCCAGGTTCTCCATCCCCATGGCCGCGCCGTCGTAGTAGTTAGCGTAGCCCAGATTCTTATGGACCTCCGCTCGGTTGTACGTCTCCCCGGTGGAGCGGTGGAAGACATTGGCGGTGTACCCCTGCCCGGTCATCAGATGGGCCAGGGACTCCGGGTAGGCGTTGCGGCTGTACATGGACGCCTTACTTCCCGTGAAGGGGGACACAAGGCCGGTGTTGACGATCATCTCCGTGTTGAAGGTGCCGGCGTCATAGTAAAGGGGCGTGAAGTTGCTGGTGAAGTTGATGCCCTCCTCCCGCAGACGGTAGAGATTGGGCGTCAGCTCCTCGTCGATGAGCCAGGTATCCATGGCCTCCAGCTGGATCATGATGAGGTTCTTCCCCTTGAAGCGACCCGTCCACTCGTTGTCCGGGTCGATGGGCCTCGTGGCGTACCAGTCGTTCAGCTCCTCCATGATCTCTTGGTGCTCCACGTGATTGAGAAGATCGTAGACGCCGTAGGTCAGGTTGAAGTCCCGAAAGGCGTGCTGGTACATACCGGTGAGCATCACGCACTGGGTGGTGTCGGAGAAGTGGTCGTAAAGGAGGCTCGACTGCATGATGTCAAAGTGGCTGGCGAGCCTGTCCGACAGGTTGTCCTGCTTATCCTTGTTCACCGTGAAGACGCTGGCGGCGATGAGCACCAGGCAGATCACCGGCTCGAACCAGCGGCGCTTTACCTTCGGCGCCAGCCAGATGGACAGCGTCAGCCCCACGATGCCGCAGACGAACACAAACCACACAAGCCAGCTCACCTGGATATAAGAGGCGTCCAGATACCGGAACCCGTCCTCGGCGAAGATCATGGCGGAGAAGGAGAAGAAGTTTCCCTTGGCCTTAAAAAGCATAGCGTGGACCATGAAAAGGATCACCGCGCCGCCGCCGATGAGGCCCATGGCGATCCGTGAGGCAAGACGCGGCAGGAGCTTCACGAACGCCGTGAGCCCCACCGCCCAGGCCAGGGTAAAGACCCAGGGGACGGACGAGGTCCACAGGGTGATGGCGCAGCCGTTGTGGAGGTAGCGCAGACTCCCGTCCAGCCCCACAAGCGTCAGGAAAAACGCCGCCCCGCTGAGAACGTCGCACAGGCGCGTCCTGGCCTTCAGCTCACGGAGCAGCCGGCCCACGCCGGCCCACGCCTCCCGGAGCCTCCGCTTATAATAGATGACTTTTCCGTTCATAGCCGTCTTTCTCTTTCGCCGCGGCTCAGAAGGCCACGCGCTGGGCGATGTACGCCTCAAGCTCAGCGATGGGGATGCGCACCTGCTCCATGGTGTCCCGCTCCCGGACGGTGACGCAGCCGTCGTTCTCGGAGTCAAAGTCGTAGGTCACGCAGTAGGGCGTGCCGATCTCGTCCTCCCGGCGGTAGCGCTTGCCGATGGACCCGGCGTCGTCGAAGTCCACCATGAAGGATTTCGCCAGCTCATTGCGGATCTCCATGGCCCTGTCGGAGAGCTTCTTGGAAAGGGGCAGGACCGCGCACTTGTAGGGGGCCAGGAAGGGGTGGAGCCGCAGCACCACGCGCACGTCCTCCTTCCCCTTGGCGTCGACTAAATGCTCCTCGTCATACGCCTCGCACAGGAACGCCAGGGCCACACGGTCGCAGCCGAGGCTGGGCTCGATGACGTAGGGGATATAATGCTCGTTGGCTTCCTGGTCGTAGTAGGTGAGGTCCTTGCCCGAGGCCTCCTGGTGCCGCGTGAGGTCATAGTCCGTGCGGTCGGCGATGCCCCACAGCTCCCCCCAGTCGGTGAAGGGGAAGGCGTACTCGATGTCGGTGGTGGCCTTGGAGTAGAAGGCCAGCTCCGCCGGCTCGTGGTCGCGGCAGCGCATATTCTCTTCCTTTAATCCAAGGGACTTGAGCCAGTCGATGCAGAACTTCTTCCAGTAGGCAAACCACTCCAGATCCGTCCCCGGCTTGCAGAAGAACTCGCACTCCATCTGCTCGAACTCCCTGGTGCGGAAGGTGAAATTGCCCGGCGTGATCTCGTTGCGGAAGGCCTTGCCCACCTGGCAGACGCCGAAGGGCAGCTTGCGGCGGGTGGTGCGCTGGATGTTGGGGAAGTTGACGAAGATGCCCTGGGCCGTCTCGGGCCGCAGGTAGCAGGTGGAGGAGGAGTCCTCCGTCACGCCGATGGCGGTCTTGAACATCAGGTTGAACTTGCGGATGGGGGTGAAGTCGTGCTTGCCGCACACGGGGCAGATCACGTCCTCGTGCCCGGCGATGAATTTGTCCATCTCGTCGAAGGTCATGGCGTCGGTGTTGACCTCCGGGTGCTCGTCGCCGATGAGCTTGTCGGCCCGGTGCCGGGACTTGCAGGCGCGGCAGTCCAGAAGCGGATCGGAGAAGCTGGAGACGTGCCCCGTGGTCACCCACGTCTGGGGGTTCATGATGATAGCGGCGTCCAGCCCCACGTTGTAGGGGGACTCCTGCACGAACTTCTTGAGCCACGCCTTCTTCACGTTGTTCTTGAACTCCACGCCCAGAGGGCCGTAGTCCCAGGAGTTGGCAAGGCCGCCGTAGATCTCGCTCCCGGCGTAGATAAAGCCCCGGCTCTTGCACAGGTTCACGATCATGTCCAGCGTTTTTTCGGAATTTTTCATAAAGCTGCCCTTCCCGCGGCTGGCTGCCGCGTAAATTTTTTCGCCCAAAGGCGTTTTGCGTGTATTATATACCTTTTTTACCGGTTTTTCCACCGTTATTTTGAATTGATTCGCCGTGTGGAAACGCCGGGAATTGGGCAGGATAACCCTACAAAGTGTTTTGGAGGGATGGATATGGAAAAAATAGCCTTTTATGACGCCAGGAGCTACGACCGCCCGTATTTCGACGCGCTTGCGCCCAAAGCGGGGCTGGAGCTTACGTACCTGGAGAACAAGCTGACGCCCCAAACGGCGGTGCTGGCCCGTGGGTGCGCCGGGGTGTGCGCCTTTGTGAACGACGACCTGGGGGCCGAGACGCTTGCGGAGCTTGCCGGCGTGGGCGTGCGGTGCGCGGCGCTGCGGTGCGCAGGCTTTAACAACGTGGACCTTGCGGCGGCGGAGCGGTGCGGCATCCGGGTCTTCCGCGTCCCGGCCTACTCGCCGGAGGCGGTGGCGGAGCACGCCCTGGCGCTGCTGCTGACCCTGACGCGCCAGACCCACCGGGCCTTCACCCGCACGCGAGAGCGCAATTTCAGCCTGGAGGGCCTGGTGGGGACGAATCTGGCGGGCAAGACCGTGGGCGTGGTGGGCACCGGCAAGGTGGGGACCCGCTTTGCCGCCGCCGTCCGGGCCCTGGGGACCACGGTCCTGGCTTACGACGTGCGCCCCCAGTGGGGCGCGGGCCTTGCCTACGTGCCCCTCCCGGAGCTCATCCGCCGGTCCGACGTCATCTCCCTCCACTGCCCCCTGACGCCGGAGACATACCATCTGCTCTCCCGCGCCGCCTTCCACGACATGAAGCGCGGCGTCATCCTCATCAACACCTCCCGCGGCGCCCTCATCGACTCCGAGGCTCTCCTGGACAACGTCAAATCCGGCAAGGTGGGCGCGGCGGGCCTGGACGTCTACGAGGAGGAGGCCGACGTCTTCTACGAGGACGTCTCCGCCAAGGTCATGCGCGACGACACCCTGAACCTCCTCCTCTCCCAGCCCAACGTCCTCGTCACCAGCCACCAGGCGTTTTTAACAAAAGAGGCCCTCCAAGCCATCGCCGAGACCACGGTACAAAACCTCCGCCTCTTCTTCTCCGGCGAGCCGGTCCCCACCGAACTCCACCCCACCCCCGCCCCCGCCGGAGTTTAACCTCCCCCGTGGGGGAGATGCCGAGCGCAGCGAGGCGGAAGGGTCCCCCACGGCGGCGGGGAAAGGTTTGCGGCTTGCGCCGCATTTTTAAATTTCCCACCCGCCCACCCCCGCCGCCGCACAAACCACCCCTGCCGCTTCGCGGCTGTCCCCTCCGTTGGAGGGGCTAAAGTGTCGGGGGTGGTACCATTTGCCGGAACCGTTCCGTCATCCAACGCTCGCTTCCCCCCTGCCCCCCTCCTACGAGGAGGGGGCTCCGGGACGGGGGGCGGGTGCGTTTTTTTCGAACCGTTCCGTTATCGCAACCTCTCTTGCCCCTCCTACGGAGGGGTGGCGCGCAGCGCCGGGGTGGTGCTACGAACCGTTCATCGGAAGCGTCAGTTACGCCCAACGGGCTCGAATACCCCGCCGCCGCGGCGGCACCCCTTTTTCCGAAAAAAGGGTCAGGGGAATAAGGTTGCGGCGCTTCGCGCCGCCTTTAAAAATAATTGGGGCTGTGAAAAAAAGAGCATCTACAAGCTCATCTTTTCACAGCCCCTGTTTTTATGTGGAAAAATACCCCG
>CANQSD010000078.1 GCA_947626385.1 uncultured Oscillospiraceae bacterium
AATACATACAGTATTCCCTGCGGCGTCTTCCTTGCCTGACGCGAAAAATCCTCGCCGCTCGGTGTCTCCTTTTAAATGGATATTCGTATTTCTCCATCCATCATAGTCTTTTTGGTAAATTTGTCAAGGGGAAAAAGAAAAAGAGGGCCGACTGTCTTTGGGCCGGCCCTCTTTTCTTTCGCTTATTTGAAGTATTCCACGCCGGCGCGGAAGAGCTTCATGTCGAATTCGCCGGGGACGTTCTTGTAGAGCCCGCCGACGCGCTCGGAGTGGCCCATCTTGCCGAAGACGCGCCCGTCGGGGCTTGTGATGCCCTCAATGGCGGCCACGGAGCCGTTGGGGTTGTGGGCGATGTCCATGGTGGGCCGGCCGGCAAAGTCCACGTACTGGGTGGCGATCTGGCCCTTTTCCGCCAGCTGCGCCACGGTCTGGGCGCTGGCCAGGAACTTGCCCTCGCCGTGGGAGATGGGGACGGTGTAGATCTCACCGGGGTTCGTGAGGGCCAGCCAGGGGGATTTGTTGGACGCCACGCGGGTGCGCACCAGGCGCGACTGGTGGCGGCCGATGGTGTTGAAGGTCAGGGTGGGGCATCCCGGGTCGGTGTCCACGATCTTGCCGAAGGGCACCAGGCCCAGCTTGACGAGGGCCTGGAAGCCGTTGCAGATGCCGCCCATCAGGCCGTCCCGGCGCTCCAGGAGCTCGGTGACAGCGTCCCGGACCTCGCCGGCGCGGAAGAAGGCGGTGATGAACTTGCCGGAGCCGTCCGGCTCGTCGCCGCCGGAGAAGCCGCCGGGGACGAAGACGATCTGGCTCTCCCCCACGAGCTTGGCAAATTCCTCGGCGCTGCGGGCGATGGCGGCGCTGGTCTGGTTGCGGACCACGAAAATTTTCGCCTCCGCCCCCGCCTCCTCAAAGGCCCGGGCGGTGTCGTACTCGCAGTTGGTGCCGGGGAACACGGGGATGAGCACCCGGGGCCGGGCGCATTTGACCTTGGGGGCCGCGCGGGTGATGGCGGTGAAGCTGTACTCCGGCGCGGGGACGGAGTCCCCGGCGCGGGTTGGATAGACACGCTCCAGCTTCCCCTCCCAGGCCGCCCGGACGTCCTCCAGAAGGACGCTCTCACCGCCGAGGGTGATGACGGGGTCCGGAGTCGTCTCGCCGAGGACAAATTCATCGGTGTCGCCGGTCATTTCCAGGATAAAGGAGCCGTAGGCGCGGTCAAACAGCTCCTCCTTGCGCACATCCGGCGCGAAGGCAAAGCCCACGCCGTTGCCCAGGCACATCTTGAAGACGCCCTCCGCCGCGCCGCCGTAACCGGGCGTCCAGGCGGAGACGGCCGCGCCGCTCATCAGGAGGCCGTGGACCTTGTCAAAGAGCCTTTTGAGGCTGTCGGCGGTGGGAAGGCCGTCCTTCGTCTCCGGCTTCAGCCACACGACCTTGCGGCCGGGGGCCTTGAATTCCGGGGACCGGACCTGGTCCTCGGTGCCCATGGTGACGGCGAAGGAGACGAGGGTGGGCGGCACGTCCAGGTCCTCAAAGGAGCCGGACATGGAGTCCTTGCCGCCGATGGAGCCGATCCCCAGCTCCCGCTGGGCCTTCAGCGCGCCCAGAAGCGCCGCCAGGGGCTGGCCCCAGCGCTCCGGCTTGACGCCGGGGCGGCAGAAATATTCCTGGAAGGTGAGGTACACGTCCTCAAAGGACGCGCCGGCGGCGATGAGCTTGCTCACCGACTCCACCACCGCCAGATACGCGCCCTTGAAGGGGCTGGCCTCCATGACGGCGGGGTCGTAGCCCCAGGCCATGAAGGAGCAGGCGTCGGTATGGCCGTGGTCGAGAGGCAGGCGGTGGGCCATGGCCTCGATGGGCGTGAGCTGATTTTTTCCGCCGAAGGGCATGAGAAGGCTGGCCGCGCCGATGGTGGAGTCAAAGCGCTCGGAAAGGCCCCGCTTGGAGCAGATGTTGAGGTCGGAAGCCAGGGCCAGCAGGTCCTGGGCGAAGGGCCCGGCGGGCCGGGGCTCCACGGCTTTTTCGGCGGGGACCTTGATGGCGGTGTGCTTGGGCGCGCCGTTGGTGTTCAAAAAGTCACGGGAGATGTCCACGATCTTCTTGCCGTTCCACTCCATGACGAGGCGCGGCTCGGCGGTGACGACGGCGATGACGGTGGACTCCAGATTCTCCCCGTCCGCCAGGGCCATGAAGGCGTCCCGGTCCTCCGGGGCCACCACCACGGCCATGCGCTCCTGGGACTCGGAGATGGCAAGCTCCGTGCCGTCGAGGCCCTCGTACTTCCTGGGCACGGCGTTGAGGTCGATGAGCAGGCCGTCGGCCAGCTCCCCCACGGCCACGCTGACGCCGCCCGCGCCGAAGTCGTTGCACCGTTTGATGAGCCGGGTGGCGTCGGGGTTGCGGAAAAGGCGCTGGAGCTTGCGCTCCTCGGGGGCGTTGCCCTTCTGGACCTCCGCCCCGCAGGTCTCCACGGAGTGGGCGTTGTGGGCCTTGGAGGAGCCGGTGGCCCCGCCGATGCCGTCCCGGCCGGTGCGGCCGCCCAGGAGGATCACGATGTCCCCCGGCGCGGGGACCTCCCGCCGGACGTTGGAGGCCGGGGCCGCGCCCAGGACCGCGCCGATCTCCATGTGCTTGGCGGCGTATCCGGGGTGGTAGATCTCGTCCACGATGCCCGTGGCAAGGCCGATCTGGTTGCCGTAGGAGCTGTACCCCGCCGCCGCGCCTGTGACCAGCTTGCGCTGGGGGAGCTTCCCGGCCATGGTGTCGCTCACGGGGACCGTGGGGTCGGAAGCGCCGGTGACACGCATGGCGGCGTAGACGTAGCTGCGCCCGGAGAGGGGGTCGCGGATGGCGCCGCCGATGCAGGTGGCCGCGCCGCCGAAGGGCTCGATCTCCGTGGGGTGGTTGTGCGTCTCGTTTTTGAAGAGCAAAAGCCAGTCCTGCTCCTCGCCGTCCACGGTGATCTTGATCTTCACCGTGCAGGCGTTGATCTCCTCGGACTCGTCGAGCTTGGGGAGGAGGCCCCGCTTTTTGAGGTACTTGGCCCCCACGGTGGCGATATCCATGAGGCACATGGGCTTTTTGTCGCCGCAATACTCCCGCATGGCGAGATAAATCTCAAACTCCTCCTGGCACAGGGGATCTTCAAACTCCACGCTGTCGATCTGGGTGAGGAAGGTGGTGTGGCGGCAGTGGTCGGACCAGTAGGTGTCGATCATGCGGATCTCGGTGATGGTGGGCTCCCGGCCCTCGGAGGCGAAGTAGTCCCGGCAGAACATGAGGTCGTCCGCGTCCATGGCAAGGCCGTACCTTTTGACGAAGTCCTCGATGCCGTCGTGGGTGAGGGCGGTGAAGCCCTCCAGCGTCTCCACGGCGGTGGGGATGGCGTAGTCGGTCCGCAGCGTCTCCGGCTTGTCGAGAGACGCCTCCCGTGCCTCCACCGGGTTTATGACGTACCTTTTGACCTTCTGAAGGTCGGACGCCGACAGACGCCCCCGCAGGACGTAGACCTTGGCGGTGCGGACCGTGGGGCGCTCGCCGTGGGAAATGATCTGGATGCACTGGGCCGCCGAGTCCGCCCGCTGGTCGAACTGTCCCGGCAGGTACTCCACGGCGAAGACGGTCCCCTCCGCCTCCAGCTCCTCGTAGGTCACGTCCAGCTGGGGCTCGGAGAAGACGGTGTGCACCGCCGTCTTAAAGAGCGCCTCGTCGATGCCCTCCACGTCGTAGCGGTTGAGCACCCGCAGGCCCCGCAGATTTTTGACGCCCAGAAGCTCCCGGAGATCGGACGCCAGGGCGTCGGCCTCCAGCGTCAGGCCGTTTCGTTTCTCCACAAATACTCTGTAAACCATGTCTGCCCTCTTATTTCTTTAAGGCGTCCAGCGCCCGTTTTCCGATGTCCCGGCGGCAAAAGCCGTTTTCAAAGCGCACGGCGTCCGCCGTCTCATACGCCCCGGCGACGGCCTTCTCCAGCGTGTCCTCCACGGCCACGCACCCCAGGACCCGCCCGCCGTGGCTGAGAAGCTTGCCGTCCTTCGTCTCCGCCCCGGCCACATAGATGTCCCGGTTCTCCGCAAGCTCGGGAAGCGTGATGGGAAAGCCGCTTTCGTATTTTACGGGGTAGCCCTTGGAGGCCAGGACCACGCAGGCGGCGGATTTTTCGGAGAACTTGACCTCCGTTTCCGCAAGCCGCTCCTCGGTGACGGCCCGCATGACGGTGAGGAGGTCGGATTCCAGGAGCGGCAGGACCACCTGCGTCTCCGGGTCGCCGAAGCGGCAGTTATACTCAATGACCTTGGGGCCGTCGGCGGTGATCATCAGGCCGAAGTAGAGGCAACCCTTGAAGGGCCGGCCCTCGGCGGCCATGGCGCGGATGGTGGGGACGAAAATTTCGTCCATGCACCGCCTGGCCACCTCCGGGGTGTAGTAAGGGTTGGGGGCCACGGTGCCCATGCCGCCGGTGTTGGGGCCGGTGTCGCCGTCGTGGGCGCGCTTGTGGTCCATGCTGGACACCATGGGGACCACGGTCTTCCCGTCGGTGAAGGAGAGGACCGACACCTCCGGCCCCTCCAGGTACTCCTCGATGACCACCGTGGAGCCGGAGGCGCCGAATTTGCCGCCCTCCATCATCTCCCGAATGGCCGCCTTCGCCTCCCCCACCGTCATGGCGACGGTGACGCCCTTACCCAGGGCAAGGCCGTCGGCCTTCACCACGATGGGCGCGCCCATCTTCTCCACGTAGGCCAGAGCCTCGTTCATGCGGGTGAAGGTCCGGTGCCGGGCGGTGGGGATGCCGTACTTCTTCATGAGGGCCTTGGAAAAGGCCTTGCTGGCCTCGATGACGGCGGCGTTTTTGCGAGGTCCGAAGCATGGGATGCCGAGCTTCTCCAGCTCGTCCACGCACCCCAGGGCCAGGGGGTCGTCCGGGGCCACCACGGCGTAGTCGATGTGCTTCTCCCCGGCAAATTTGACGATGCCCTCGATGTCCGTGGCCTTGATGGGCACGCAGACCGCGTCCGCGGCGATGCCCCCGTTCCCCGGCAGGGCGTAGATGACGTCCGCCGCCGGGTTTTTCCGAAGCGCCTTGATGATGGCGTGCTCGCGGCCCCCGCCGCCCACAACAAGAATCTTCATGGAACGCGCCTCCCCTTCCTCTTAATGGTGGAACAGCCTCATGCCGGTGAAGGCCATGGCCATGTTGTATTTATTTGCAACTTCAATGACATTATCATCTCTGACGGAGCCGCCGGGCTCGGCGACATATTTGACGCCGCTCTTGTGGGCGCGCTCCACGTTGTCGCCGAAGGGGAAGAAGGCGTCGGAGCCCAGGGAGACGTCGGTGATTGAGTCAAGATAGGCTCGCTGCTCTTCCGTGCTGAAATACCGGGGCTGTTCGGTGAAATACCGCTGCCAGACGCCGTCGGCGGTGACGTCCTCCTCGTTGTGGTTGATGAAGCCGTCGATGACGTTGTCCCGGTCGGCGCGGCCCAGGCCCTTTATAAAGGGCAGCTCCAGGACCCGCTGGGACTGGCGAAGGTGCCAGGTGTCGGCCTTCCCGCCGGCCAGGCGCGTGCAGTGGATGCGGCTTTGCTGGCCCGCGCCCACGCCGATGGCCTGTCCGTCGGCGGCGAAGCAGACGGAGTTGGACTGGGTGTATTTGAGGGTGATGAGGGAGATGATGAGGTCCCGCTTGGCAAACTCCGGGATGTCCTGATTCTCCGTCACCACGTTTTTCAAAAGCGCCCGGTCGATTTTGAAGTCGTTGCGCCCTTGGGAGAAGGTGACGCCGAAGACGTCCTTCGTCTCCTCGTGCTCGGGAACGTAGCCGGCGTCGATCTTCACCACGTTGTAGCCGCCGCCCTTCTTCTGGCGCAGAAGCTCCAGCGCCTCGGGGGTGTAGCCGGGGGCGATGACGCCGTCGCTGACCTCGCGCTTGATGATTTTGGCGGTGGTGACGTCGCACACGTCGGAGAGGGCGATCCAGTCTCCAAAGGAGCTCATCCGGTCCGTTCCTCTGGCACGCGCGTAGGCGCAGGCCAGGGGCGAATCGTCCAGGCCCTTGATGTCGTGGACGAAGCAGGCGCGCTTGAGCTCCTCGGACAGCGGATTGCCCACCGCCGCCCCGGCGGGGGAGACGTGCTTGAAGCTGGCCGCCGCCGGAAGGCCCAGCTCACGCTGAAGCTCCCGCACCAGCTGCCAGGAGTTGAGGGCGTCCAGGAAGTTGATGTACCCCGGCCGTCCGTTCAGGACCTCCAGGGGCAAAGAAGCGCCCGAGCGCATGAAGATCTTCGCGGGCTTCTGGTTGGGGTTGCAGCCGTATTTCAGTTCAAATTCCGTCATGTCGCACCTCACACATTCTTATTGATGATGACGCTGTCGGCCTTGCCGTCGGCTAAGTCAATGTAGCTTACATAGAGGGACACCTTGTTGTCCCCGTTGAGGCTCCTCCAGAGAAGCTCCGCGAACTCCCGGGCGCTCTCCGCCTCGATGGGCACGCGCTCCGGCTCACCCTCAAAGCTGGGGATGGGGTCCCCGTCGCGCTTGTAGGTGTGGATGAAGTGGCCCGTGCCGGGAATGGGCCGGTCGTACTCGTAAAAGTACCGGCAGCAGCAGGCGGGGTCCCCGTCCATGCTCTTTAGGATGGACAGAGCGTACTTTCCCTCCGGCGTCACCACGCCGGAGATGCGTGGCGTCCAGTTGGGCCCGTCGGGCTCGAAGGTCCGCTTGTGCAGGGCGTGGCGGTAGCAGTGGCCCTCCGCCATGGCGTCCCGGATGGTGTCCGTCTGGTCGCCGTTGGTGACGATGGTGGTCCCGTTCAGCACCCGCACCGGGTGGTAGATGATGAGGCTGGGGTCTGACATCTTCGACTCGTCAAAGGCTTTTGTCCGGATGCCGTCCTCCGTGGTCTCAAAGACCCGGTTGCGGCTATTCTGGCTGCGGCCCATGATGAAGTATGCCACCACGGCCTTTTTGTCGTCCCCGGACCGGCCCAGGATGATGCCCCGGCCGGGGTAGGTGTTCTCCGCAAGGAGCTTTGCAATATCGTAAATCATTTTTTCCCCTCCATGATCTCTCTTGATACCTTCTCCGCAGCCTCAGGCAGGACGATCCACTCGCCCTCCTCCATGACCCGCCGCTGGAGCGTCTCCGGCGTGTCGCCGTCCTGTACGTAGACGGCCCTCTGGGCGATGATGCGCCCGCCGTCGCAGATCTCATTGACATAATGGGCCGTGGCGCCGGTGACTTTCACGCCGTAAGAAAGCGCCGCCTCGTGGACGCGCAGGCCGTACATCCCCTTGCCGCAGAAGCTGGGGATCAGGGCCGGGTGGATGTTGATGATCCTGTCCCGGTAGTGTGAGGTGAACTCCTCGGTAAAGATGGTAAGGAACCCCGCCAGGATGATGAGGTCGATGCCCCGCTCGTCCAGGATGCGCATAAGCTCGCGGTCAAACGCCTCCTGGGTCCCGCCCAGAGCCTTTTTGGAGAGAAACAGCGCCTCGACGCCGGCGTTTTTCGCCCGCTCCAGGGCGTAGGCGCTCCTGACGTTGGAGACAACCAGGACGATCTCGCCGCTGGTGAGAATCCCGCTCTTCTCCGCGTCCAGAAGGGCCTGCAAATTCGTGCCGCCGCCGGAAACCAGCACGGCGATCCTCGCTTTTTTCAGCATAGTTCCATCCTCGTGTCCGACCGGACGACCTGGCCGCAGACGTAGGCGTCCTCGCCGGCCTCGCGCAGGACCTCCACGGCCTTCGCCGCGTCCTCGGGGGCGACGATGACGGTCATGCCCACGCCCATGTTGTAGACGTTGAACATCTCCCGCTCCGGCACGTTCCCCAGACGGGCCAAAAGGCCGAAGATGGGGAGAATATCCAGACTGGATTTTTGGATTTTCGCCCCCAGCCCCTCCGGGAGGGCGCGGGGGATGTTCTCGTAAAACCCGCCGCCGGTGATGTGAGCCACGGATTTGACCTTCACGGCCTCCAGAAGGGCCAGAACAGGCTTGACGTAGAGCCTTGTGGGGGTCAGGAGGACCTCGCCGATGGGCCTGCCGCCCAGCTCCTCAAAGGTGTCGGTGAGCTTCGTCCCGGAGTCGGCCAGAATCTTCCGCACCAGCGAAAACCCGTTGGAGTGGACGCCGCTGGAGCGAAGGGCGACGATGGCATCCCCCTCCCGGACGGAATCGGGCCTCAGGACCTTCTCCCGGTCCACGATACCCACGGCGAAGCCGGCCAGGTCGTACTCCTCCTCCGGCATGAGGCCGGGGTGCTCGGCGGTCTCACCGCCGATGAGGGCGCAGCCGCTTTGGACGCACCCCTCGGCCACGCCGCCCACGATGGCGGCGATCTTCTCCGGGATGTTGCGCCCGCAGGCGATGTAATCCAGGAAAAAGAGGGGCTTGGCCCCGCAGCAGATGATGTCGTTGACGCACATGGCCACGCAGTCGATACCCACGGTGTCGTGGCAATCAAGCTCAAAGGCCAGCTTGATCTTCGTCCCCACGCCGTCGGTGCCTGAGACGAGGACGGGCTCCTTCATACCGGCGAGATTCGGCACGAACGTCCCGCCGAAGCCGCCGATGTCGTCGTCCGCGCCGGGGATCACCGTGCGCCGGACGTGCTTTTTCATGAGCTCCACGGCCTTATACCCCGCCGTGATATCCACCCCCGCGGAGGCGTAAAAATCAGACTTGGACTCGTTCATAGTTATGATCCTTTCCAATAAGGTGTCTGTCGTCGGCGGGCCGCCAGGAGTGGCGGCCC
>CANQSD010000079.1 GCA_947626385.1 uncultured Oscillospiraceae bacterium
AGTCCCTTCGACGGCGCGACCCTCCGCGCCGTGTGCGAAAAGGCCGCCCGGTGGCTGGAGGATTACGACCTCACGGGTATCCGATAAGCGGATTATACTACAAATTAAGTAGTTTGTCAAGCATTTTTTAATAAAATAACGTATGGGCGGGTTTGGAACCCGCCCATACAGTTTTTATCAGGGGAACGGCTCACAGCACCACCCCGGTGCTTCGCGCCACCCCGACCTAGGAGGGGCTGGACTACCCGCGCGCTCCCTTTAGCCCCTCCTAGGTCGGGGACAGCCGCGAAGCGGCAGGGGTGGTTCCGTCCTCCGTCCTAGCCTTCCCCACAAAGTGGGGAAGGTGGCGCCCGCAGGCGCCGGATGAGGTGGGTGCGTTCATCGGGGCCGCCCAAAGCCCTTCGGCTCCCACCTCACCCCTGCCCCTCCCCGCCCTGCGGGGAGGGCTTTGAATCAGGGAGGCAGGTGCGATTTGCCGGGACCGATCCGTTATCCAACCTTCGCTTCGCCCCCCCCTCCTGCGAGGAGGGGACGAAAAAATCGTGGCGTAGTTGGCTTTTGCGGTTTATTTTTCCGTGGTGTTGTGATACACTGAAGGGCGGAAGGACGTGATCAATTGAAAAAGCTTGTTTTGTTGGCGTTGGCGCTGGCGCTGGCGGTCAGCGCGGCGGGGTGCGGCGGGGAGAAGTCCGAGACCGCCGGCGGGGTACCGGAGGCGCCGAAAACGGCGGAGCTCCGGGGCGAGGGGTGGTCCCTCACCTACGACCCGGCGCTGTTTGAACCCGACGGGGACGCGACGGTGCGCTACATCGGGGACGACTCGCCCATGCCGGTGTATCTCAACGTCCAGCTTTACCCCGATTACACCGCCGAGAAGCTGGCCGAGGGGCTGGCCCTCCAGTCCGGCGACGACAGCGTCAAGGCGGAGGACGCCGCGGTGGGCCGGGACAGCCTCCCCGCCAAGACGGTGACGGTGCGGCAGGTGGTGGGGGAGATCTCCGAGGTCACCCAGATCCAGCACTTCTACGCCGTGGATACGCCCGCCGGCGGCAGTGTCCTCATCGAGGCCGGGAGCTACGACGGCGCGCCGGCGGCGGCCCGGCAGGGCCTGGACGCTATTCTGGCCTCCTTTGCCCTGACGTGAGCGTGAAGGACAGAGAGACATGGAAAAAGACAACGAGTTTCTGGGCACCGAGCCCGTAGGGCGGCTTTTGTGGCGATTGGCCATTCCCACCATCGCGGCGCAGGTCATCAATATGCTCTACAACGTGGTGGACCGCATCTACATAGGCCACATGGGGGCGGAGGGGGACATGGCGCTCACCGGCGTGGGCGTGGCCATGCCCGTCATCCTCTTCATCTCCGCCTTCGCCGCCCTCATCTCCAGCGGCGGCGCGCCCAGGGCGTCCATCTTCATGGGCCGCGGGGACACACGCGCGGCTGAACGCACCATGGGCGGGTGCTTCACGGCGCAGATCATCGTCTCCCTGGCGCTGACGGCGGTACTGGTCGTCTGGAACCGGCCCCTGCTCCTCACCTTCGGGGCCAGCGAGAACACCATCGGCTACGCCGCCGACTACATGAGCGTCTACGCCCTGGGGACCCTCTTCGTGGAGGTGACGCTGGGGATGAACGCCTTCATCACCGCCCAGGGCTTCGCCAGGACGGGGATGCTCACGGTGCTTATCGGCGCGGTTTGCAACATCGCCCTGGACCCGCTCTTCATCTTCGCCTTCCATATGGGCGTCCGGGGCGCGGCGCTGGCCACGGTGCTGTCCCAGGCCGTCTCGGCGGTGTGGGTGACCTAGTTCCTGGCCCGTGGCAAGTCCATCCTGCGCTTAAATCGGGATTCCCTGAAGCTCCGGCCCCGGCTCATCGCCCCCTGCGTGGCGCTGGGCGTGGCGCCCTTTGTGATGCAGGCCAGCGAGAGCGTCATCACCGTGTGCTTCAACGCCTCGCTCCTCAAATACGGCTCCGACGTGGCGGTGGGGAGCATGACCATCCTCTACTCCGTCATGCAGTTCGCCATGATGCCCCTCCAGGGCCTGGCCCAGGGGGCCCAGCCCATCACCAGCTACAACTTCGGCGCGAAAAACGCCCCCCGCGTCCGGGAGGTGTTCCGGCGGCTCCTCACCGTGAGCCTCATCTACTCCACCGCCCTCTGGGCGCTGGTCATGGCCTTTCCACGGACGTTCGTGACCATGTTCAACTCCGACCCCGGCCTTGTGGACTACGCCTCCCGGGCGCTGCGGATCTATTGCGCGGTGCTTTTCCTCTTCGGGGCGCAGATCGCCTGCCAGATGACCTTCGTGAGCCTTGGCAAGGCCGCCATCAGCGCCGTGGTGGCGGTGGTGCGGAAATTCGTCCTGCTCCTGCCCCTCATCTACCTCATGCCGGCCCTCATGACGGACAAGGCCACGGCGGTGTATCTGGCCGAACCCATCGCGGACTTTTTGGCGGTGAGCTTCACGGTGACCAGCTTCGCCATCGTCTTCCGCAGGGCCATGAAACGTATAGAATAGGAGGAATCCTTATGCTTCTCCCCCAGCTTCGCAATATCTACACCTGCTTCCCCGGCGGCAGACACAAGGTCCTGACCATGAGCTACGACGACGGCAAGACCGAGGACCGGAGGCTGGTGGAGATCTTCAACCGGCACGGCATCCGCGGGACCTTCAACGTCAACGCCGGCCTCCAGGGCGACCCCCGGCGCATCCCCTTTTCCGAGTACCGGGACCTCTACGCCGGCCACGAGATCGCCTGCCACACCTACACCCACCCCACCATCGCCCGGGAGCCCCTGACCGAGGTGGCCCGCCAGGTCCTGAGGGACCGGATGGAGCTGGAGGACGTGGTGGGCCGCCCCGTCCGGGGCCTTGCCTACCCCAACGGGTCCTGCTCTAAGGAGATCATGGAGCTTTTGCCCATGCTGGGCATCCGCTACGCCCGGGTGGTGCCGACTACGGGGAGCTTCGAGATGCCCGAAAATTTCCTTTGCTGGCACGCCACCTGCCACCACAACGGCCCGCTTCTGGAGCTGGGGGAGCAATTTGTCCAGCTTTATAAGACCCAGTATCTCTACATGATGTACGTCTGGGGCCACAGCTACGAGTTCGCCGACCGGGACAACTGGCAGGTGATGGAGGACTTCTGCGCCCTGGTGGGCGGCCGGGAGGACATCTGGTACGCCACCAACATCGAGATCGTAGACTACCTGGACGCCGCCTCGCGCCTCCAGTTCACCGCCGCCGCCGACAAGGTCTACAACCCCACCGCCACCCCCGTCTGGCTGGAGGTGGACAAGCGCCACGTAGAGGTCCCGGCAGGGGAGCTGGTGGAGCTGTGAAAGACGTCGAGGGCGGTTTGTCGGGACCGCTCTGTCATCCCACCTTCGCTTCCCCCCTGCCCCCCTCCTACGAGGAGGGGGCGAAAAAGGTTGCGGCTTCGCCGCGGTTTTGATTAATCCGCTGCGGCGGGGCTCGAATCCCCCCTCCCCCCCTTTGCCCCAAAGGGGGTAAAAAAGGTTTGCGCCGCTGTGCGGCGCAATTTTTTATAAAGGCGGTGCGAAGCGCCGCAACCTTATTCCCCTCACCCCTTTTTCGGAAAAAGGGGTGCCGCCGCAGCGGCGGGGTATTGGAGCCCGTTGCCCGTCGCTGGAGCTTCCGATAATCGGATTGCAGCACCACCCCGGTGCTTCGCACCACCCCGATCTAGGAGGGGCAAAACCCTTCCGCCTCGCTGCGCTCGGCACCTCCCCCACGGGGGAGGTTATTAAGCTCCCCCGTGGGGGAGCTGGCACGGCCGCAGGCCGTGACTGAGGGGTTGCCCCTCCTACGGAGGGGACAGCCGCGAAGCGGCAGGGGTGGTTCCATTGTGGTGGGGGACGGTGCCCTCTACGGACGGCGTATCATCTCCGACAGCGCCATGAGAAACGGCCCCGCGCCCTTGCCCTCGTCGGTCATATAGTACGCCGGGTTTTCGTAGTTGTTGGAGCCGTTGGCGGAGGCCTTGAGGTAGATGTCCGTGAGGCCGCCGTCTTGAAGCTTCGTCTCCGCAAGGCCCGTGAAGGCCCGGAGGGCGGGGTCAATATAGTTGCTGTCCAGCCAGCCCAGGCGCGCGGCCTTGAGCATGGTGTAGGCCAGCATCGCCGTGCCGCTGGTCTCCGGGCGGTTGGTTTCCGAGGCGGGCAGGTCGGTGAGGTTCGTCCAGAGCCCGTCCGGGCGCTGGTAGGGGAGAAGCCCGTCCACAAACTGCCTCAGCGCGTCTTTTCGGGCGGGGACGTACCGCGCCGGCGTCACGTCGATGAGGTCGGTCATGGCCATGCCGTACCAGCCCATGGAGCGCGTCCAGAACCAGGGGCAGACGTCCGTGGATCCGTTCCCGGCGTGGTAGTATAGCCCGTTCGGGGCCCGCAGCTCCTTTGTCACCCAGCTGAGCCGCCGGTCCACCAGCGCAAGCTGGTGCTCGTCGCCGATGGCGGCGGCGTGGCGGGCCAGGAAGGGCTGGAGCATATAAATGCCGTCCAGCCACACGGCGTAGCGCGGCGGCTTGAGCTTGGCCCAGGTGTGCCAGTAGTTGCCGCCCAAGGCCTCGTCCGTGTGCTCCACAGCCACGATGTGGCCGGCAGAGTTGACATAATGCGTATCCGTCAGGTCCCGGTACAGCTCCCGGCAGACGTCCTCGGTACGCGGGTCCTCATTTGTGAGCCGCACCAGCAGCGCCGTCGTCTTGTAGCAGTCCGCGCCGTGGTAGTCCACGTACCCGCCCAGCTCCCGGTTTATATGCCGGCGCCCGTCGGGGCCGGCAATGAGGAGGGCGTCCACGTACCGCCGGACGTAGTTCCTGTACCGCTCCGCCTCGGGCGCGCCCGCCTCCGCCAGGTCGAAAAGGCCCTCCATGACCACGCCGGTGTAGTAGCTCCAGTCAAAGAGGTAGGGGTCCCGCGCCGGGGCGCGGTGCTCGTTGTCCCAGGTGAAAAAGCGCTGTGTATCCGCCACCACCAGCTCAGGCACGTTCACCGGGGAATCCACGGTGAGGGCGTCGGCCCAGGCCAGGGCCTTTCGGACGGCGTCGTCGATCCGTTTTTGCTCCATGCGTCTCATCCTTTCTCCGTCAGCGCCCGCAAAAGGGCCTCACAGCCGGCGGACACGTCCCGCCATGTGGCGGCGAAGTCCCCGGTGTACCAGGGGTCGGCCACGTCCCGGCCCTCGCCGGTGTAGTCCAGGAGGAGCCGCAGCTTCCCCTCCCGGTCCGGGCCGGTGAGGCGCTGGGTGTTGCGGATGTTGGCCCGGTCCATGCACACCAGGAGGTCGAACCGCCGGTAGTCCTCCGCCGTCACCTGCCGGGCGGTCTTGCCCTCACAGGTGAGGCCGTGGCGCAGGAGCTCCCGCCGCGCCGGGGGATAGACGGGGTTGCCCAGCTCCTCCGTACTGGTGGCGGCGGACTCGATGACGAAGTCCCGCTCCAGTCCCGCGTCCTTCACCAGCTTTTTCATCACAAATTCCGCCATGGGGGACCGGCAGATGTTCCCGTGGCAGATAAAGAGGATCTTTGTCACGCGGCTTTCTCCTTCCTTGTCACCGCCACGGCCAGCACAGCGGCGGCAAAAGCGCCGGAGAGCTTGGCCGCGATGAGCGGGGAGAGAAGGTCCGGCTCGGTACTGACGACGAAGCCCATGTGGGCGGCCAGGAGGCTGGCGCCGGAGACGAGGAACGCGGCGGCGGTGATCTGGCCCCGTTTGCCCATGCCGCCAAACTCCGTGAGCGTCGGCAGGGGCGTGGCAAGGCCGATGAGCATCCCCGTGAGGCTCTGGGAGCTCAGGCCCAGCTTGCGTCCCAGCCAGGTAAAGGGTCGAGAGAGGGCGCGGCGCAGGAGCTCCGCCATGGGCAGGGACCCCAGCTGTACCACGCCGATGGAGGCCACCACGGCCAGGGACTCGGAGATGGGCGTCATGCCCTTCACCGGGTTCCAGCCGGTGAGGGACTCCACGGCGGCCAGAATGAGCCCGCAGGTGACGACGACCTTGATGCCCGCCGCCACGGCGTAAAAGCCCTTGACCATCTTCTCCGGGATCCTCCAAAGTCCCAGCCCCAGCAGAAGCGACATGACAAAGATGGGAATATTTTGCCAGAGGCACGCCCCCAGGGGCAGTCCGCAGCAAAGGCCGCCCAGCACCAGCCCCACGGGCATGGTGGCAAGCCCCAGCATGATCCCCCGGGCGAAGGGGGCCTGGGCCTCCCTGTCGATCATCCCCATGCCCACGGGGATGGTGAAGACCATGGTACACCCGAAGATGGACGCCGCCACGATGCCGGCGTAGCGTCCCACCAGGGGGTCGAGAGCGAGCTCCGAGGCCAGCTGGTAGCCGCCCATGTCGATGGAGAGGACGCTCCCGAACATGGCCGGGTCCACGCCGATGGCGGTGTAGACCGGGGTAACGATCTTCCCCAGCGCGCTTGCCAGCGCCGGGGCAAGGCTGATGATGCCGGTCATGGAGAGGGCCATGGGGCCCAGGAGCTCAAAGCCCTTTTCAAATTGCGCCCCCAGGCCGAATTTGTTGCCCAGGATGCGGTCAAGTCCGCCCAGCACGATGCCCACGGACATGACGATCATCAAAACACGGTTGATCATGAAAACGCCACAAACCCCTTCCGCATTTCGTCCTCAATGGCCTCCACGGTCCGGGGCGTGGCGGCGGAGAGATTTTCGCACCCCGTCTCGGTCACAAGGCAGTTGTCCTCCAGCCGGAAGCCGATACCCCACTCCTCGTGGTAGATGCCCACATCCACGCAGAAGACCATGTTGGGCCCGACGACCTCGGGCGTCGCCACCACGTCGTGGACGTCAAAGCCCACGTGATGGGCCCCGCCGTGCCACATGAGGCGGGAGACGTTCTTCACATCGTCCAGCGCCCCGGCCTCCACCAGCCTTTCGGCGCAGAAGCGGCGGATCTCCCGGTCCACCTCGGCCATGGGCATCCCCGGCTTGATGAGGTCGAACATGTGGTTGGAGGTGTCCAAAGCGCAGTTGAAAAGCCGCCTCTGGCGCTCCGTATAGCGCCCGTTGCAGGGCCAGCCCCGGGAGACGTCGGTCATGAGATGGTCGTGCCATGCCCCCACGTCGTTGAGGACCATGTCGCCGTCCAGGGCCTGGCCGGTGTAGGCGTTGTAGTGGATGCAGAAGTTGTTGCGCCCGGCGGAGATGATGGAGGGGAAGGCCGGTCCCTGGGGGCCGTACTGGCCCAGGACGTAGTCCCACACCGCCTTATACTGGTACTCGTACATCCCCGGCCGGGAGGCGCGCATCATAGCCTTGATGCCCTCGGTGGTGATCGCCTCGGCCTGACGCATGGCCGCCAGCTCACAGGGCTGCTTCACAAGGCGCAGACGGCGGATGAGGGCGTCGGCGTTCTCCACCCTCAAGAAGGGGTAGTCGGACCGGACCCGCCGCAAAAGCCGGTGGGCCGGCGCGTCCCGGTCCGAGGGCGCGGCGCGGTAGAGGTCCAGATAGAGGTTTTCAAACCGCCCTGACGTGGCGAGACGGTGGAGCTCCCCCTCAAACTCCGCGGCAAAGCCCACATTCTCCACGCCGGAGATCGCCATGGCCTCATCGGGCTTGACCCGCCGGCCTGTCCAGCGCTCCGCCATCAGGTCCGGCGGCAGGAGAAAGAGCTTCTCCGTCACCGCCCCGCCGCCGTCCTTCCACGCCAACAGCGCCAGCTCCCGCCCCTCCAGGCCCGTGAGATACACAAAGCTCCGGTGGGCGTAGAAGGGGTAAAACTCGTCGTTCGTCTTGCGCACCTCCACCCCGGAAAAGAGCGCCAGCACCGACCCCGGCTTCATCATCCCATACAGCCGCTCCCGGTTCCCCCGGTAAAATTCCCTGTCCACAGTCCTTCGCCTTCCTTATCAATCAATTTTCGCCCCCATTATACCAGCATCTCCCCGCCTCCGCAAGGCGGGGAGATAAAAAATCGCGGACAAGGGGCGGTGCACAGCTTGTCAAAAACTCCAAATTGAGCATTTTTTCCGGCGGCGTGTACGTCGGAAAAAATACCTTTTGTTTTGCGGAGTGTGCGGCCTGGGGTCCCCGCATATTCCCCTTTGTCGGAAAAGGCCGCAGGCCTTTTTTGACAGGTTTGCCCGGCCGCCATCATTGGCGGCCGGGCAACTCTATTCCATATTCAATTATCCGGCGTGATACTTCAGCGCCGGCGGGGCGGTCATCTCCAGAACTCGGGGTTCCGAAGCCGCTCTACGCCGCCGATGGCAGCCACGAAACGAAGTCCCTGCGCAAGCTCGCGCTCCACGCTGACGGTGTTCCTTCTGGCGTTTCCTTTCCTGTTAGTATCATGCTTTTTCATAGTCAATGCCTCCAA
>CANQSD010000080.1 GCA_947626385.1 uncultured Oscillospiraceae bacterium
CCGGTGGTTCCGGTAGAGCCGGTGGTTCCGGTAGAGCCGGTGGTTCCGGTAGAGCCGGTGGCTCCTGTTGAGCCGGTAGTTCCCGTTGAGCCGGTGGTTCCGGTAGAGCCGGTGGCTCCTGTTGAGACGGTGGCTCCTGTTGAGCCGGTAGTTCCGGTAGAGCCGGTGGTTCCGGTAGAGCCGGTGGTTCCGGTAGAGCCGGAGGTTCCCGTGGAGCCGGAGGTTCCGGTTGAGCCGGAGGCCCCTGTTGCGGCCGCACCTGTTGTCGAAGACAGCGCGAGCGTGACGGCGCCGGGCCCGGAGATGCCGCGCCCGTCCGATTTCACGGCCCCGTGGACAGCTCCCGCCGCCCCGGTCAATGCCGCCGTGGCACAGGCCGTACATACCGCCGCGCCCGTGTATACGCCCGCGCCCGCCCCGGCGCGCAAGAGCTCAAGGAAGACCAAGCATAACGCCGGACGCATCGTCCTCAGCGTCTTTTTGAGCATCCTCCTGTGCGTCTCGCTCCTGGTCTCCACGCTGGTGACTGTGGTGAAGTTCACCGTCACCCCGGAGCGCTTTTCTGAGATCGTCACGGATCTTTTCAAGAATCCCAATATCCTTGGCTCCCTCGTCCAGAAGACCGGCAGCGCCAAGAGCACGGCCGCGGCAGCGAAGCCCCATACCGCCGTCTCCATGGCCGCCTTCTCCGGCAGGCACGCCGCCGTCTCCCTGAGTGCCCCGGAGCTGGACCTGAGCGACCTCCAGAACATGGACGACCTGGCCGATTACCTCTATGACCTGGCCAAGGACCAGCCGGGTTGGGAGGACACCAGCCGCCGCAAGATCAAGGACGCGCTGGACAGCCCCGTGGTGGAGGAATTCCTGAACGGCGTGAGTCAGGATCTCGCCGAGGACTACACCTCCGTTATTCTGGAGGGGAAGGAGTCTGAGGGACTGGACCTCACTGAGAAGCTCACGGATTACATCATGGACCATGAGAACGAGGTGGAGGACCTGGCGCGGGACGCCGGCTTTACCGGCGAAATGGATATCAGCAGGCGCAAGCTGGAGCAGGCCATTCGTGACAATGTTCCGGAGGAGATCGCCTCCCTCACCCCGGAGAAGGTGGTCGAGAAGCTGGACGAGCAGAATGAGAAGATCGTCAGCTCCATTCGCCTTGTCTTCTCCCCGTGGCTCTTTTACGCCCTCTGGGCCCTCACGGCGCTGTTGATCGTCCTGCTTATCGTCGTCAACCGCCACCGTATCTCCGCGGTCCTTTACTGCGTCGGCATCCCGGCGCTTATCCTGGGCCTTATTTTCCTGGCCGGCTGGTGTACTATGCAGCTTTACCCGGGCCTGAAGGAGGGACCGCTGAGTCTGATCCCCACCTATCTGGGCAAGACCGTCCTGCTCACCGGCGCCGGCCTCACCGGCGGCGGAGCCCTCTTCGTCATCATCAAGCTTATCATCGGCGCGGTGCAGAAGAAAAAGGCGTGACCCCTGAAAATGCCAAAGCCCCCACGGTGTCGCCGTGGGGGCTTTTAGCGTGGGGGTGGGACGGGGTCAATACCGGAAGGCGCAGAATTGGGCGCCGGAGGAGGGGTAGAGGGAGGCGTCCTTTAAGCGGCGGGAGAGGGTGGAGCGAAGGCCGGTGAGGGACATCATCACGTAGTATTCAAAGTCGTCCTTTAAGTAGGGATTGGAGTACCGGGCGACGATATCCTTTGCCTCGTCGGTGAGGCGGCCCATGGCCTCGGAGAGGCGGGCGTAGTCCGGGAGGGCCTTCAGGGCCTCCTGGAGGCGGGCCTCCATATCGCCACGGAACACCAGGGCGTTCACATACGGCCGGCCGGTATCGTCCGTGGCGCAGAAGCCGTCGGCGGTGAGGGCCCGGAGGTTCTCCCTGTCGGCCTCGGAGAAATGCTCCGGGCCGGCCCCCTCCGCCACCGAACGGAGGGTGAGGAGGGCGGCGGGCGCGTCCTGGCGGTAGCGGCGCTCATGGAAGACGGGGTCTCCCGGCATGGCCTGATAGCCCAGCCAGCTCATGCCGTCCCACTCGCTGCCGTTGTTGTTGAAGAATGACTTCGGCAGGCGGCAGGAGGCGCCCTGCTCAAAGCCGATGATGCCCCAGCTCCCGCCGTCGGCCCGGCGGAACTTCGTGTTGATGCCCTTTGTGAACCGGGACATCTCCAGAAGCTGTTCCAGGTAGAAGGCAAAGAACATTTGCGCGTCCTGTCCGTCGTAATCGCCGGCGGTCACGCCCAGCGCCTCAGCCTCCCGCAGGGCCTTCCCCGCCAGGTCCCAAAGCTCCCCGGCGCGGCGTTCCGTAAAGGCGCAGACGAGCTCGCTGATCTCGTCCTGGCACTCCCTGGGGATGATGAAAAAGCCGGTCAGGACCTTCCCGCCCTCCACCTTTTTCAGAAGCTCCGCCCTTAAAAGCAGCTCCACCTCCTCTTCCATGTAGGGGGCGGCAATGCCCAGCTCCAGGGCCAGCTCCCGGACGGTGCAGGGGTTGTTGTGGGCCGCGCAGAGGATGTTCACGGGGATCTTCCGCTCCACAGCCGTCCAGGGGAGCCCGGAGGGCTGACCGCCGGAGGCGATGAAGGAGATCGTCTCCGGGTCGTAGCTTCTTTTGCCGAATTCTCTTGCCATACGCATACCTTCTTTCAATGTTTTCCTCGCGCGGTAGAGCCGTGAGGTGACGGTCCCCTCGGGGACGCCGAGGGTGCGGGCGATGTCGCGCAGCTTCCGCCCGCGCATATAGTAGGCAAGGAGGATGTCCCGGTAGTCCGCCGAGATGAACGCCAGCTCCTGACGCAGGAGCCGGAGCTCGTCGCCGTGGATCAGCGCCCGCTCCGGGTCGGCGCTCTCGTCCGCCGGCTCCTGCTCCCCGAGGTCCGTTTCCAGTTGGGCGCGGCGGTGCTTTTTGTCCGCCCAGGCGCTGTAGCGGTTGCGGGCGATCCTCCACACCCAGCCGGAGAAATGCTTCGGTACGACGCCCTTTTTGAGGGCCGCCACGGCGTTCAGGAGGATATCGCTCGTCAGGTCCTCCGCCTCGTGGCTGCTGCCCGTCTTTTTCAGGCAGAAGTAGAAGATCTTCTCCGCGTACGTCCCCAAAAGGACGTGCTCATAGAGATTATTTTCGTTTCCCGTCATGTGCTCACCTCGCTTTCACCCATATAGTGCGGCAATTTTGCATTTCATTGCAAAAAAAGTTGAAATTTTTTGTGGGTCCGCTATCAGGATACCACAAAACCGTGCCGGAAGCTATACCGGGTTGAAAAACGCTGGCGCAGGGGGTATAATGGGGCGCAAGGGAGAAAAAAGGAGGGGTGCCGGATGGCGGAGAGGATCGTGGTGGTGGACGACGAGCGGGAGATCGCGGACCTTTTGGAGCTCTATCTTACCAACGACGGGTATACGGTCCGGAAGTTCTACACGGGCGCGGAGGCCCTGGCGGATATCGAGCGGGAGGAGCCGGATCTGGCGCTTCTGGACGTGATGCTCCCGGACACGGACGGGTTTAAGCTGCTGAGAAAGATTCGGGAGCGGTATTTCTTCCCGGTCATCATGCTCACTGCCCGTGTTCAGGACGGGGACAAGATCATGGGGCTGACCATGGGGGCGGACGACTACATTACCAAGCCCTTCAACCCGCTGGAGGTGGCGGCCAGGGTGAAGACCCAGCTGCGCCGCTACCGGCGGTACAACAGCGCCGGGGCGGGGGAGAGCGGGCCCCGGGAGGAGTACGACATCCGGGGGCTGGTCATCAACCGGGAGACGCACCGGTGTACGCTCTACGGGGAGGAGATCCACCTGACGCCCCTGGAGTTCTCCATTTTGTGGGTCCTCTGCGAGCGGCAGGGGACCGTGGTGCCCTCGGAGGAGCTCTTTGAGGCGGTGTGGGGGGAGAAGTACCTGCAAAACAGCGCCAACACCGTCATGGCCCACGTGGGGCGGCTCCGGGAGAAGCTGCACGAGCCGGCGCGAAAGCCGAAATTCGTGAAGACCGTCTGGGGGGTGGGGTACACCGTTGAAAAATAAGGCGCCGAAAAAGCCGGATGAGTACCGGTATCTCAAGACGAAGCTCCTGCGCCGCGCGGCCCTCGTTGTGGCGGTGACGGCGGCGGGGATGCTTTTCCTCTATTCCAGCCTCATCAGCGGCCTGGTGGGCTCGGGGGTCATCACCGACACCGTCGTGGGGGCTTTGGAGGTCGTCCTGGGGGACTACAAGACCGCCGCCGCGGTGTATCAGACGGTCTTCCGGGAGTACCGGGGGCTCACCTTCCTGCTGGGGGTGCTGTTCATCGCCCTTATCGCCCTGAGCCTCTATGTGAGGAGCTTTGTCAAATATTTCAAGGATATCAACCGGGGCATCGACGTGCTCCTGCGGGAGGACGACGCCGAGGTCCAGCTTCTCCCGGAGCTGGAGGCGGTGGAGAAAAAGCTTAACGCCGCCAAGCGCTCCCTCCGGGACCGGAAACGGGCGCTGGAGGACGCGGAACAGCGCAAGAACGACCTCATCATGTATCTTGCCCACGATTTGAAGACGCCCCTGGCGTCGGTCATCGGGTATCTGGAGCTGTTGCGGGACGAACAGCGCATCGCCCCGGAGCTGAGGGAGCACTATTTGTCCGTCACGCTGGACAAGGCCCAGAGGCTGGAGGACCTGATCAACGAGTTTTTTGAGATCACCCGGTTCAATTTAAGCCACATCGAGCTTCAGTACGGGGACATCGACCTTGTAAGGCTCCTGGAGCAGTTGGTCTACGAATTCGGGCCGCTTTTCCGGGAGAAGGGCTTCACCTGCGCCCTGCGGCTTCCCGAGAGCCTGCCCTTGCGGTGCGACGCGGACAAGCTCCAGCGGGTCTTCGATAACCTCCTGCGCAACGCCGTGCTCTACGGGAAGGAGGGGACGGAGATCGCCGTCTCCGCCCGGGCGGAGGAGGGCTTCGCCGTAGTGGAGGTCGTAAACCGGGGGGACGATATCCCGCCGGAGAAGCTGAATAGGCTCTTCGAGCAGTTTTACCGCCTGGACGCCGCCCGGAGCTCCCGCACCGGCGGGGCGGGGCTGGGATTGGCTATCGCCAAGCAAATCGTGGAGCTCCACAGCGGGCGGATCGAGGCCCGCAGCGAAGGCGGCGTCACCGCCTTCACCGTCCGGCTTCCCATTGTTAGAAAATCGTAAGATTTTGTGAAGAAAATCTTCACGGGTCCTTCATGTTGACATAAAACATTTTTCTCCCGTTTCTGGTATCATGGGACATACCGGAAACGGGAGAATTTTTTATGGAGGAGGGGGCCTATGCCGAGAAAACGGCTCACGCAGCTCATTCCCGCCCTTCTGCCCCTGCGGCGGTGGGAGAGGAAGAAGATTTTTTACGGGAAAATGCGGCTGGACAAATGCCGCTACGCCGTGGAGCGGTCCTCCACGCCCCTGCCCTTTTGCGTCTTTGAGGCCGGGGAGGTCATGGTCAACCCCCATACAGGCCAGGATATCCGCTATCAGGTCAACAAGGTCCACAACCTGACGCTGGCGGCGAGGAGCCTCAGCGGCGTGCTCCTCCGGCCGGGGGAGACCTTCTCCTTCTGGCGGCTCGTCCGGGACGCGGACCGGGAGGAACCCTACAAGGACGGGCTGGAGCTGGTCAACGGCCGGATCGTCCCGGCTTACGGCGGCGGGCTTTGCCAGCTCTCCGGACTTCTGCATCTTGTCTTCCTCCACTCGCCCCTGACGGTGACGGAGCGCCACGGGCACCCCACGGAGGACCTGCCGCCCAATCCCGGCGCGGCGCTGCGGGGCACGGACGCCACGGTGAACGAGGGGTGGCTGGACCTGCGGGTCCGGAACGACACGGGGAATACCTTTCAGGTGGAGGCGGGGCCGGAGGGGGCGCTTCTGCGCGTCCGGCTTCTGTCCCTCACGCCCGAGGGGAGGCGCTATGAGGTCTACAACCCCTCGGTCCTCTACCGCCGGGAGGAGGGGCGCGTCTACGAGTACGCCGAGGTCTCCCGGACGGAGACGGATGTCGTCACCGGCGAGAAGCAGGCGCGGCATCTCTATACCAACGTCAGCGAGATCCGGTATCCTTTGCCGGAAAATATCGAACTGCAAGGAGAGTGAAACGCATGAGGAAAAAGACGGTGGCCGTGCTCTTCGGCGGCGTGTCCCCGGAGCACGGCGTATCCCTGGAATCCGCCGCCGCGGTGCTGGAGAACCTTAATCGGGACAAATTTATCTCCCTCCCTGTGGGCATCACGAGAGAAGGGGACTGGTACCGCTACGACGGGCCGGCGGAGAGGATCAGGTCGGATACCTGGGCATCCGACAGGGACGGGCTCACCCCGGTCACCGTGAGCCTGAGCCGGTCGGGACGGGGATTTCTGGAGCTGCGCGGCGGGTGCTGTACGCCCCTCCCCGTGGACGCGGTCTTTCCCGTGCTCCACGGGCGAAACGGCGAGGACGGGACGGTGCAGGGAGTCATGGAGCTGGCGGGCATCCCCCTGGTGGGGTGCGGTGTGCTGGCCTCGGCCTTGTGCATGGACAAGGACCGGGCCCACCGGCTGGTCCGTGAGGCCGGCGTGGCGGTCCCCAGGGCGGTGACCTTTGACAAGGCCGACCGGGACAATGCTCCTGCCCTTCTGGAGGGGCTTGCGTACCCCCTCTACGTCAAGCCCCTGCGGGCGGGGTCCTCCTTCGGTATCACCCGCGTCACCGCGCCGGAGGGGCTCCTGCCTGCCGTCGACGGGGCGCTCCAATACGATACCGCCGTCACCGTGGAGGAGGAGATCCCCGGCTTTGAGGTGGGGTGCGCCGTCATGGGGACGGACAAGCTCACCGTGGGGCGGGTGGACGAGGTGGAGGTATCCGGCGGCTTTTTCGGCTTTGAGGAGAAGTACCGGGGCCGCGATTCTCAGGTCCATATGCCTGCCCGAGTGAGCCCGGAGAAGGAGCGGGAGGTCCGGGACACCGCCGTCAGGATCTACCGGGCTTTGGGGTGCTCCGGCTTTGCGCGGGTGGATATGTTCCTGACGCCGGAGGGGCGCGTCGTCTTCAACGAGGTCAACACCATCCCCGGCTTCACCGCCCACAGCCGCTTCCCCCGGATGCTGGAGGGCGTCGGGCTGTCCTTCCGGGAGGTCCTGGACCGCCTCATCGCGGACGCCCTGGGGCCGGAGGTGTCCAAATGACCACACACTGTCCGGCACGGACCCCGTTGGTTTTTTGCGCCCTTCTGGCCTTCGTCCTCATCTTCCCCGCGGAGGAGCTGGCCTACGCCCACCTCGCCGGCGACGACGGGGAAGCCTCGGTGCTGGCGGAGGCGAGAGCGATCCTCGAGCAGATCACCGAAAGCTCCATGGACGACACGGACACGGCCTGGGCCATCTACCGCTGGGCCAGGTCCCACATAAGCTATATCGGCGACTCGGACAAGTCCGACTGGTTGAGCGGGGCGCACCAGGCGTTCACCTTTGGGTGCGGCGACTGCTTTGTGTACTTCGCCGCCTGCAAGGCGCTCCTCGCTGCCGCCGGCATCGAGAATCTGGACATCGTCAAGTCCGACACCTCCCACTCCCGGCACTACTGGAACCTGGTCAAGGTGAACGGCGGTTGGTATCACTTTGACGCCACGCCCCGCGTGGGCGAGGGGGACAACTTCTTTCTGCTGACGGACGCGGAGCTGGCGGCCTACTCCGATGCCCACGGCGGCTCCCACGTCTTCGACCCTTCCCTCTACCCCGAGCGTGCGGTCAAGTCCGTCCAGGACATGGTGGATTATGACTCCGCTGTATTGAAAGACAGGTGAAAACCGTATGAACTATCAAAATCCCGAAGCCCACGCCAGGGAACGGGCGTGGATCGAGCTGGATATGGCGGCGCTGGAGCACAATGTCTCCGCGCTGAAGGCCCTCCTGCGGCCGGGGTGCGAGCTCATGGCGGTGCTGAAGGCCGACGCCTATGGGCACGGGGCGGACGCTGTTGCTCCGGCGCTGGACGCGCTGGGTGTGCGGGCCTATGCCGTGGCGAATATCGACGAGGGCGTGCGTCTCCGGCGGCTGGGCGTTCCGGGGGAGGTTCTCATCTTCGGCTACACGCCGCCGGGGCGGGCGGCCACGCTGGCGGCTATGGACCTGACGCAGACCGTGGGGAGCCCGGACCACGCCCGGGCCCTCTCCTTCCGGGGCCTCTCGGTGAAGTGCGCCCTGGAGATCGACACCGGGATGCGCCGCTCGGGACTTTCTTGGGAGGATGAGGCGGGGGCGGCGGAGATCTTCGCCCTCCCCGGCATCCGCGTCACCCAGGTCTACACGCACCTGAGCTGTTCGGACAGCCTGGAGCCGGAGGACACGGCGTGGACG
>CANQSD010000081.1 GCA_947626385.1 uncultured Oscillospiraceae bacterium
GGGTCGGGCCGGGTGTAGCGCAGGAGGAGGGCGTTCCCGTTTTCCTCCTCTTCCTCAAAGCCCGCCAGCTTGTAGGTGATATACATGATGCGGTTATGCTCCGTCTCGAGAAACTCCGCCAGCAGGGGCTTTTGGAGCCTGTGGGCGATGTGGGTAGCGCAGGCCAGGAGGACCGAGCCGATGCCCCTGGACATGACGCGGCAGGAGACGATGAGGAGCTTTATCCGCAGGGCCTCTCCCCGCTCCAGAAGCAGAAGGCCCACCTTGCCGCTGTCGCCGTACTTGTCCCGAAGGCCGCAGATGAGGAAGATATAGCCGGGGTCGCGGATCATGGACACCAGCTCGTCGTAGCCGTAGGTGTACCCCGTGGAGTTGAGCTGGTGGGTGCGGACGGTCAGCTCCTCCACCCGCTTGATGTCCTCCTCCGTCACCGGGGAGATGTCCAGCTCCATGCCCAGGGTGGCCAGAAAATCGTCGGCGCTGCCCTCAAAGGCGCTCTCCGCCTGTTGGCGGGCAAGGTCCGCCCTGTACATCTCCCGCCGGCGGGCGGCGTCGGCGGTGATGAACGGGACCTGGAACTCAGGGCGGGCGATAAGCTCCGAAAGCTCCGCCCCGTCGTAGGCGTTGACCCGCGGCAGGACGTGCCGGACCTCGTCCCGCTCAAACGCCGAGTCGTCCACGAAGGCCGCGGCCTCCGGCTTGATGTTGAGATCGCCGAGGATAGCCGCCACGCCGGCGGACTTGGGGCCCCAGGAGATCCGGGGGCAAAGGAAGTAGTCCTCCAGCCCCAGCTCCCGCAGCCGCGCAAGGGCCGGGCGCTCGTCGTTTTTGCTGACCACGGACTGGACGATCCCCCGCCGGTCCAGCTCCAGGACCGCCTCCCTGGCGCCGGGGCGCAGCGCTCGCCCGCCGCCCTCGGACAGGACGCCCTCCCAGAGGGTGTTGTCCAGGTCCCAAATGACAAGCTTTATCCGCACACCGTCCGCCATATCAGCCGTTCCCCCCGAGGTGCGACTCCACCAGGGCCGCGATGGCGTTGATGGAGTGGAAATTCTCGGTGGAGATCTCCCGCCGCCCCAGCTTCACGCCGAACTCCTTCTCCACGAACATCACGATCTGCAGGGCGAAGAGGGAGTTGATATACCGGCTCTTGAGAAGCTCCGTGTCGTAGGTCAGCCCCTCCGCCTTTTTCTTGTCCACGAAAAACTGATAGATCCGCTCTTTGGTGTCCATATCCGTTCCTCCGTAAGGGTTCTTAATTGAGCGCCGGGTCGGCCAAAAGCGTCTCCAGCCGCTCCAAAAGCTCCGCCCCGCTAAGGCCGGGGTCCACGCCCACGCGCTTCAGGGCGAAAAGCGTCTGGGGGATGCCTCTCAGCACCATGTTGACGCCGTAATCCGTGGTGACCGTGGCCCTGACGCCCATCCCCTGCAGCGTCACCTCGGAAAGCCTGTCATACAGGCCGTTGGGGTAAGTGAAGACGTCGCTCTTCACCGGCAGGGCCGCCGTGATCTGCTCCGAGGAGCGCTGAAAGTCCGCGGTCAGCGCGGCCACATAATCGCTCTCGCTCTCGCCGTCCATGCGCAAAACGCCCTGCCTGCAATCCGCCCCGTCCCGCTCCGGGACCTGGTGCATATCGTAGGAGTGGCTCTTGATCTCCAGCACGCCCTTTTCCACCCAGGGCGCAGCGTCCTCCAGGGCGAAATGGGGCGTCATGGGCACGCCCGTCTCCTTATAGGTGTCCTTGCCCACCGACACGCCGATGACGGAGATGGCGGCGCTCATGCCGTACCGCTCCAAAATCGGGGCGGCGATGTCCAGGTTGTCTTTATACCCGTCGTCAAAGGTGATCAGCACCGGCCTTTCCGGCAGCTCCCCGCCGCTGTACACGTAGTCGAAAAGGTCGTCGTAGGTGATGGCGGTAAACCCGGCGTCCCTGAGCGCGGTGAGGTGCGACACCAGCTCCTCCCCCGTCACCTGGTTGCTGTCGTCCCGCGTGTCGGTAAAGGAGTGGTACATCAATATGGGCACGGCGGCCGCGTTGCTCTCCGCGGGCTCCTCCAGGGCGGCGTAGGTCCGGGCCATCCGGGCCTCCACGTTCTCAGGCGTCGTAAAGCTCCCGAAGTCCTCCGGCATCCAGACCGTGGGGTCGGAGAAGATATACCCCAGGACCATATCCCCCACGCAGTTGCGGAAGTGCTCCACGTCGTAGAAGTACCGGATGTCCCCGGTCACGCTGTTGGCGCCCCAGAAGTCGTAAAAGGGCGTTATCTCCGCCACGCCCCGCCAGAACTCCTCCATCTTCTCCCGGTCATACCGTGCCAGATCGCCGGTGTAGAGCGGCACGCCCACCACCGTGAGCTCAACGCCGTTGTCCCGGCAGATCTCCACGATCCGGGCAATGGCGTCCAGCGCCCCGTCCAGATGGGGCATGGAGGAGGGGGCCTGCGCATAATAGTTGTTCTCAAAGGCCAGATATTCTCCCAGCGCCCCGATGCGGGTGCTGTCCCGCACCGATTTGTTATACGCCCCGTTCTCCGGCTTGTACACCGCGTCGGGGGTGACGAGAAGCCCGCGCGCGGCGTACGCCCGCAGCTTTTCAAAGCCGTATTCGGGGTTGGCGAAGAGGTACTTGGCGTAAAAGGCGGGGGCGAAGGACCCGTCCACCTTGCAATGCATATTCCCCTTCATGGGGTCGCTCTCGGTGTCAAAGAGCTCCGCGTCCTGGGGGTCCACCGCCAGGACGATGTTCTTGACCCGGTAGTTTTCCACGATATACCGGGCCAGGGCCAGCTCGTCCGTGAGGTCCCCGCCGTACCAGGTCATGTTATAGAAGCTGGCGTCCATATACTCGTTCAGCTTCTCCGGTGACAGGGAGGAGCACTTGGAGCTCCCGATGACGTAGGAGTCGTACTTTTCATAGTTTTTGTCCAGATACCCGATCTTCGCCACACGGGGATTCATGGTCATGTCATACGCGTACCAGTCCATGAGCCTGTCGCCGAAGACGCCGAAGGGATCCGTGAGCACATTGAAGGCCGCCGCGCAGCAGGCGCAAAGGAGGACCGTGACCGCGAAGACGGCCAGCCATTTCCTGACAGACAAGCTTCTCACCTCAGAAATTGAAATAGAGGAAGGTGGAGACCCTTCTCATGTACAAAAGCGACAGCGTCAGCAGTACCGCGCTGAAAACCGCCTCCCGCCAGCCGTACCGCTCCCGCTCCGACAGGGTGTTGGAGTTGGGAAAGGCAAAGCACACTACGGCCCCCACCGCCATGGTCAGCGTCACCGAAAGGTTCTCCCTCACGAACGCGAGCGCCCCCGCGAGGAACGTGCGGACGTGGACAAGCTCCCGCACATCGAAGAGCTTGCGGTACACCATAACGGCCTGGGTGAGGCCGGTGCAGTCGAAGAGCACGCGCACCAGCGCCCCCACAAGGAAGGTCAGCGCCACCGCCAGCCACGCCGGAAGGGGCTTGCGGTCCTTCAGGGCGCGGATGTTCGCCAGCGTCACCAGTGCGCCGTTCACAAGCCCCCAGAGGATGAAGTGCCACGCCGCGCCGTGCCAGATGCCGGACACCAGGAAGGTTGCCATGGTGGCCAGGATCAGCCGCCCCAGCCCGTCCCCGAAGCCGAAGAGATTCTGGAACACCGTCTCGTTGAAAAACCGGGAGATGGTGATGTTCCATCTACGCCAGAAATCCCCGAAATCCCTGGCCTTGTAAGGGGAATCGAAGTTGATGGGCAGCTCCACGCCGAAAAAGCACCCTAAGCCCCGGGCCATGTCGATGTAGCCGGAGAAGTCGAAGTAGTAGGCGAAGGTATAGGCCAGCACCGCCATCCAGGAGTGGAGCAGTCCCGCCGAGGCCGCCCCGCCGCCGGTGTAGTAGGCGGAGGCGAAGGCGATGAGCGTGTCGGCCAGCAGGATCTTCTTGGCGCACCCCATGGAGAAGAGCATCACGCCCTTGGGGATGCGCCCGGTGTCATAGCTGAGGAGCGTCCGCCCCCGGATATAGGGCATCACCTCGTCGTGGCGCACCACAGGCCCCACGATGAGCTGGGGGAAGAAGGTGACGAACACGGCGTAATCCAGAAGGTCCGGGCGCTCCGTCTCCTCACGGTAGAAGCTCACGGTGAAGGCCAGGATCTGGAAGGTAAAGAAGGAGATGCCGATGGGGAGGATCAGATTCAGCGGGTCGATGCTCGTGCCAAAGAAGAGGTTTACGTTATAGATGGCAAAATTGAGGTATTTGAACCAGAAGAGGAGCCCCAGGTTCCACGCCACCGCCAGGCCGAGCCACAGCCGCCGGGCGGCCTTCCCCCGGCTTTTGTCCATGAGCAGGAGCAGCAGGTAATTGACGAGGATGGTGAGGACGAAGCCCGCCAGAAAATCCGGCTGGCCCAGCCCGTAAAAGACCAGGGACGCCGCCGTGAGCCACAGCTTCACCAGCCGTTCCCGGCCCGTCTTCCTCAGCAGGTGAAAGCCCAGGAGCGTCACCGGGAGGAATAAAAATATGAAGGAATAGGATGAAAAGATCATGTTCTCTCCCGACGGGCGCGATTGCAATGCCCGTCTTCCTGTGATATACTTTCAGAAAAAGGGGGTGGGACCGTGCTCGTTTTGTGGCGGAGGCTGTCCTGTCCGTGTCCCGGCGGGCAGGCGCTCCATGAGGCCGGCCGCGACCTTTTGCGGCAGGGGCTCGCGCTCACAGGCTTTGCCGGGGCGGAAGGGCGCATCGTCCTCACCCCCGCCGGAAAGCCGATCATCCCCGGCGGGCCGGAGTTCTCCGTCTCCCACGCCGGGAACGCGGCGGTGTGCGCCGTGGACAGCGCCCCTGTGGGGATCGACATCGAACCCGTCACGGACATCCCGGAGGGCCTTCTCGACGCCCTCACCCCCTCCGAGCGCGCCTACACGCTGGCGCGGGAAGGGCAGGAGGCGCCGCGGTTTTTCCGCCTCTGGACCATGAAGGAAAGCGTCGTCAAGGCCCGTGGGGAGGGCCTGGGCGGGCTTCTGGAGCTTCCGAGCCTGGTGACGGACTCCCTGGAGCTTGTCCGGTGGGTAGACGGGCTGGTTGTCCGCCCCCTCGCGCTCCCTATCCCCGGCACCTGCGCCGCCCTGTGCTCGACGGAGGACCTTTCGCCGGAGATCCGGGAAGCCTGATTACCTCACCGGGATGAGCTTCCCCACGTCGGCGCCGGGGAGGATAGTCCGCAGGTTCTCCAACGCCGCGTCGGACCCGTCCTGAACGTAGATCCACCCGGCCCCGATGGACGCCGCGGTCCGGTCCAGCTCCTCCCGGCTCGTGGCCTCGCTGTAGAAGGCCGTCTCCACAGACATGGGGGAGGCCAGGAACGTGACGATGGGGTTATATTCCGCGCTTTGGAGGAGCACCAGCACCCGGCGGTTCTCGCCGTCCAGGGGGAGGTCCTCCAGCGCCGTGAGCAAATCGGCGTAAGCCCCGGCAAACTGCTCCCGGCGCTCCACGCGCTGGGGATTCAGGCTGTCGGTTTCGGGAAAAAGACAGTTGGCCGCCAGCTTCCACCCGGCGCACAGGACGACGAGGACGGCCAGCGCCCCCGGCAGTACCGTCCCGGCCCGGAGCTTGGCGGGGCCTGACGGCTCCGGCCTCCCCACGCACAGATGGAAGGCCCACATCAAAAGGCCGATATACATGGGCCCGCCGTAGCGGGTCATCTGGGTGAGCATACTGGCGCTCTCCAGATACTGTCTCTCGCTGTAGAAGATGGTGAGGTGGCTCACCAGCAGCACGCCCAGGGTGACCGCGAACATCCCGGCGGTGAAGAGGATAAGCCGGCCCGCCTTTCCCTTTTCCAGCCACCCGACGCGGCGGAACACCAGCACCAGGGCGAAGATCATGAGCATCGCCAGCGCCGGCGTCAGGTCCAGCCCCGGCGTCCGCTCCCGGTGGACCGGCTCCAGCAAAAACGCCCGGCCCCAGGCGCGTATAAGGCCCATGGTGTACTCGTCCTTAAAGAACGTCCCGGAGAGGAGAGCCCTGAGCTGTGAGCCCACCGTGGGCGCGATGGCCCGGGTGAGATACGTCGTCCGGTCCATCACCCGGCAGTACATCCACCAGCTGCCCGCGGCGGCCGCCGGCGGGAGCAGGAGCTTCACCGCGCCGCCCATGTTGCCCCGGGAGCCCCGGTAGATGAGGAAAAGCGCCACGGCGTAGACGCACCACAAAAGCCCCACGGATTTGGTGAGGGCCAGGGCGAAGAGAAAGACGGCGCATTTGCCTGTCCGCCAGCCGTTCCACGGCCCTTCCCCGGTGATCTCGATGAGCAGGCACCCGAAGAGCATCCCCATGATGGGGTCCACGTAGACGGAGCGGTACCAGGAGCTGTCCGCCACGCTGGGCAGAAGGAAGAGCAAGATCGCCCCCGCGCCGCCCAGGAGAAGCTTTTTCCAAAGGGCCTTCGCCCGGAGCCCGTCCAGGGCGGAGAAGAGCAGCAGGCCGCTATAAAGAAAATACCCGCTGAAAATAAGCCCCTCGTCAAAGGTCCCGCGCAGGCGTAAAAGAAGCCAGATCTCCAGCTGCGTGAAGGGCGGGTAGTCGCCAAAGCCGGAGGACACGTTGCTGGCATAGCCGGCAAAGCCGTCCCGGAAATAGAGGCTCTTGATGTCCGGCCCCCAGAAGTTGTAGGCGTCCCACTCCAATATGAGCCGCCGGTGCGCAAGAGCCGCGATCACGGCCAGCACGGCGGCGTTGATCCACACCTGAGGCTCCCGCAGGGGCGCGGCGGCCCAGCGCAGGGTCTTCCCTGCCCCCTCCCGGCGCATTTTAAGAAAAAGCGCCCCGGCCAGCGCGGCGAGGCACGCCGCGGCGATCCAGGCGATCAGAGAAAGCCGCCCCAGAAAGGCAAGACCGTAGAGGACGATGCCCGCGCCGCACACGGCCACGGGTGCCGTCCTGACAAGGCTCTCCCCGTGCCGCAGGGACAGAGCGAGGGCTATGGCGGCGATGGAAACGGCGCTTATCACGGTGACCATGTCTGCACCTCCTCCGGCATCACCGGGCCGCGGACTTTTTGAAGACCCATTTGCGCTCCACGATGTAGTTGACAACGAAAAGCACGCCGTCCACAACGACCTTGATGAGCACCGTCGGCACCGGCAGGCGGCTCAGCGCCGCCACGGTCCCGCCGCTCACCAGCATCACCGCCAGGAAGAGGCACAGATACCGAAGGGACTGGCCCCCGGTGTCCCCCCGGCTTCTGAAGGTAACGCGCTTGTTGAGGAAGAAATTCAGCGCCCCGGACAGGAGCCTCGCGGCCACCGTGGCGGCGAACACCCACCGCCTCCCCTCCGGAAAGAGCGCGCTCAAAAGCCAGAAGGCCCCGAGGTCCGCAAGCGCCGAGGCCGCGGCCACCAGCGCGAAGGTCAGGGGCCTGCGGTAGACCAGGTACGAATCCCGCACCACCCGGAAATGGGACGCCCTGTTGTCATCGAGGTAGATCGTCTGGATGGGCTCCATGACGAAGGGCACCTTCGCCTCCGCCGCGTCCAGGAGGAAGTTGATCTCGTACTCGTACCGCTCCCCCTCGCCGGCCTCGGCCATGTTGAAAAGGGCCGCCGGGATGCCGCGCAGGCCCGTCTGGGTATCGCCGCACCGGATGCCCGTCATCCATCGGAAAACGAGGGAGGTGATCCTGTTCCCGGCTCTGGACCGCCAGGGCACCGTCTCCCCACTGAAATCCCGGACGCCCAGAATGAGGCTTCCGGGGTTTTCGTATGTCAGCTCCGCCACCCGCAGGACGTCCGCCGGGGCGTGCTGTCCGTCGGCGTCGGCGGTGACCACCCCCAGGCAGTCGGGGACGTTCTCCCGGATCCAGGCGATACCCGTTTTCAGGGCCGCGCCCTTGCCCCGGTTTCGGGGGTGGCGGCAGACGTGGACGCCCATAGCCTCCACGCTGTCAAAAACCTTCCGGCAGGCGCTGTCGCTCCCGTCGTCCACCACGACGACGCGGCCCGCTCCGTTCTCCAGAAGCCCGGAGACGGTCCTGACCAGCAGCTCATCCGGCTGATAGGCCGGTATCAGCACCGCGACATTTTTGACGGCGTTTTCCAAGATGCGCACCTCCCGCCGGACCGGCCTCCGGGGCCTCCGCCCCGTCAGCCGCAGCTTTTAGTATTATACCCTCCGCCGCCTTTTTTGTCAATCTTCCCCGCTCCCCCGCC
>CANQSD010000082.1 GCA_947626385.1 uncultured Oscillospiraceae bacterium
CGCTTATTCGCCGAAGACGGCGATGTAGTCCTTTTTGAACTTCTCGATGCCGGCGTCGGTGAGGGGGTGGTGGAGCATTTGCTCGATGACGCTGTAGGGGACGGTGGCGATGTGGGCGCCGGCCAGGGCGCACTGGGTGACGTGGATGGGGTTGCGGACGGAGGCGCAGATGATCTCCGTGTCGAAGCCGTAGTTATCGAAGATGGTGACGATGTCCTCGATGAGGTCCACGCCGACGGTGGAGATGTCGTCCAGACGGCCAAGGAAGGGGCTGACGTAGGTGGCGCCGGCGCGGGCGGCCAGGAGGGCCTGGTTGGCGGTGAAGACCAGGGTGACGTTGGTCTTGATGCCCTCGGAATGGAGGACCTTGACGGCCTTGAGGCCTTCCGCGGTCATGGGGATCTTGACCACCATGTTGGGGTGGATGGCGGCGATCTCGCGGCCTTCGCGGATCATGTCCTCGGCCTTGGTGGTGGTGGCCTTGACCTCGCCGGAGATGGGGCCGTCCACGATGGAGGTGATCTCACGGATGACCTCGTTGAAGTCGCGGCCCTCCTTGGCGATGAGGCTGGGGTTGGTGGTGACGCCGCAGATGACGCCCAGGTCGTTGGCCTTGCGGATGTCCTCCACGTTGGCGGTGTCGATGAAGAGTTTCATAGTAACATTCCTCCTATGTTGATTTGATGGGATTTTTTAAAGCTCTTTCGCCACTTTGGCGATGTTCTCGGCGGAGAGGCCGAACTCCTTGAGAAGCGGCACGGCGGGGCCGGAGTGGCCGAACACGTCGTTGACGCCCACGCGCTTGACCTTGCAGGGGATGCCGGACTCGGCCACGGCGGCGCAGACGGCCTCGCCAAGGCCGCCGATGACGCTGTGCTCCTCGGCGGTGACGATCTTGCCGCACTCGCGGGCGGCCTTCAGGACAAGCTCAGTGTCCAGGGGCTTGACGGTGCACAGGTTGATGACCCGGGCGTGGATGCCCTCGGCCTCCAGGGCTTTCGCGGCCTCCAGCGCCTCGTAGACCATGAGGCCCGTGGCGATGATGGCGATGTCATTGCCCTCGGCAAGCGTCTCGCCCTTGCCGATCTCGAAGTGGAAATCGTTCTCGTCGTGGAAAACGGGGATGGCGAGGCGTCCGAAGCGGAGGTACACGGGGCCCTGGTGCTCATAGGCGGCGCGGACGGCGGCACGGGCCTCCACCGCGTCGGAGGGGCACAGGACGACCATGCCGGGGATGGAGCGCATGAGGGCGAAGTCCTCACAGCACTGGTGGGAAGCGCCGTCCTCGCCGACGCTGATGCCGCCGTGGGTGGCGCCGATCTTCACATTGAGGTGGGGGTAGCCGATGGAGTTGCGCACCTGCTCGAAGGCGCGGCCGGCGGCGAACATGGCGAAGGAGCTGGCGAAGGGCACGAGCCCCATGGACGCCGCGCCGGCGGCCACGGCCATCATGTTGCCCTCGGCGATGCCGCACTCAAAGTGGCGGTCGGGGAATTTCTTGCGGAAGACGCCGGTCTTGGTGGCGGCGGCCAGGTCGGCCTCAAAGACCACGAGGTCGGATTTTTCCTCGCCCAGCTCGGCCAGGGCCGCGCCGTAGGCGTCGCGGGTCGCCATTTTTTTCACGTCTGCCATTCTTTACGCCTCCAATTCTTTAAGCTTTGCCGTGAGCTCGTTCATGGCGATCTCGTACTCGGCGTCATTGGGCGCCTTGCCGTGCCAATCCACGCTGTTGGTCATGTAGCTGACGCCCAGGCCCTTGACGGTGTGCATCACGATGCCGAAGGGCTTGCCCTTCGTCTCCTTGGCCTTCTGGAAGGCCGCCTCGATCTCGTCGAAGCAGTGGCCGTTGATCTCCGCCACCTCAAAGCCGAAGGCCCGGAGCTTGGCGGCGATATCGCCGGAGTCCATGACGTCCTTGGTGGGGCCGTCGATCTGGAGGCCGTTCTTGTCGATGATGGCGCAGAAGTTGTCCAGCTTATAGTTGGCGGCGAACATGAACGCCTCCCAGACCTCGCCCTCCTCGATCTCGCCGTCGCCCAGAAGCGTATAGACGCGGCAGTCCTTGCCCAGGTATTTCGCGGCCTTGGCCATGCCGGCGGCGCAGCTGACGCCCTGGCCCAAAGAGCCGGTGGACATATCGACGCCGGGGGTGTAGTTCATATTGGGGTGGCCCTGGAGGTGGCTGCCGATCTGGCGCAGGGTCAGGAGGTCCTCCCAGGGGAAGAAGCCCCGGAGGGCCAGGGCCGAGTAAAGGCCGGGGGCGGTGTGGCCCTTGGAGAGGACGAAGCGGTCACGGTCGGGGTTCTTGGGGTCCGCGGGGTCCACCCGCAGCTCCTTGAAGTAGAGGTAGGTGAACATATCCGCGGCGGACAGGGAGCCGCCGGGGTGTCCCGCCTTGGCGGCGTGGGTGCTCTCCACCACGCCCATGCGGACCTTTGTGGCTTTGATCTGAAGGTCCTTTCTTTCAGCGTCTGTCATGTGGTCGATCTCCTCCTTAATTCTGGCCGTAATAGGCGTTGGCGCCGTGCTTACGGAGGTAATGTTTGTCCAGCAGCTCCTGCTGCATGGGGGGCAGGCCGGGGGTGAGGGCCATGGCGTGGAAGGCCATGAAGGCCACCTCCTCCAGCACTACGGCGTTGTGGACGGCGTTCATGGGGTCCGTGCCCCAGGCGAAGGGGCCGTGGGAGTGGACCAGCACCGCCGGGATGTCCGCCGGGGCGATGTCGTTTTTAACGAACGTCTCGATGATCACGTTGCCCGTCTCCAGCTCATACTCGCCGGCGATCTCGGCGGGGGTCATCTTCCGGGTGCAGGGGATCTCCCCGTAGAAGTAGTCGCCCTGGGTGGTGCCGAAGGGCGGGATGCCCCGGCCGGCCTGGGCGAAGGACGTGGCCCAGCGGGAGTGGGTGTGCACCACGCCGCCGAGGGCGGGGAACGCCTTATAGAGCGCCACATGGGTGGCGGTGTCCGAGGAGGGCTTCCATTTGCCCTCCACCCGGCTGCCATTGAGGTCCACGACCACCATGTCCTCGGCGGTCATGCCGTCGTAGTCCACGCCGGAGGGCTTGATGACCACAAGGCCCCGCTCCCGGTCGATGCCGGAGACGTTGCCCCAGGTGAAGGTGACAAGACCGTGCTTGGGAAGCTCCAGATTGGCCTTGCAGACGAGCTCTTTCAGTTCTTCCAGCATTTTATAAAACCTCCGTAGCCTTTTTTTCCACCGGCAGGGCGGCGACGTACTTCTTGAGGAAGGCGTTGAAGCCGTCCACGTCGTCCTTTTCCGCCATGAGCGTGGTGGAGCTGGCGGTGTTGAAGACCCGGTTTTCCAGGTACTCGTCCAGCGTCTCGGTGCCCACCTTGCGGATCATGTAGGCCGCCAGGAGCGCCATGCCGTAGGGGCCGCCCTCGCCGGCGGTCTCCATGACGCTCACCGGCACGCCGGCGGCGGCGGAGAGCATGGTCTGGCCCACGGTGGGGGTCTTGAAGAAGCCGCCGTGGCCGTAGAGCTTGTCGATCTTGACCTGCTCCTCGCCGGTGAGGATGTCAAGGCCGATCTTCAAGGTCGCGAGGGCGGAGAGCAGATGCGTGCGCATGAAGTTTGCCAGCGTCACATGGGCGTCCGGCGCGCGCAGGAAGAGGGGCCGGCCCTCGTCCATGTCGGTGACGCCCTCGCCGGAGAAGTAGTTGAAGCTGAGAAGGCCGCCGCAGTCCGGGTCGCCCTCCATGGCCTTTTTGAAGAGGAGGGTGAAGAGCGCGCCCCGGTCCATGGGGAACCCCGCCGTCTCGGCAAAGTCCGCGAAGAGACCCACCCAGGCGTTGATGTCGCTGGTGCAGTTGTTGCAGTGGACCATGGCCACGGGGGCCCCGGCGGGGGTGGTGACCATGTCGATCTCCCGGTGGACGCCGAGAGGTTTGTCCACCACCACCATGGCGAAGTCCGAGGTGCCGGCGGAGACGTTGCCGGTGCCCACCTTCACGGAGTTGGTGGCGGCCATGCCGGTGCCGGCGTCGCCCTCCGGCGGGCAGACGGGGATACCGGGCTGGAGCGTTCCCTCGGGGTCTAAGAATCTGGCGCCGGCCTCGGTGAGGGCGCCGGCGTGCTCGCCGGCCACAAGGACACGGGGCAGAACGTCCCGCAGCTTCCAGTCGTAGCCCCTGAACTCGGTGAGGGCGTCGAAGAGGTCCACCATCCGCTGGTCGTAGTCGAGCTCCGCGCTGTCGATGGGGAACATACCGGACGCCTCGCCGATGCCCATGACGTGCCTGCCCGTCAGCTCATAGTGGATGTAGCCTGCCAGGGTCGTCAGGTGCGCCAGGCGCGGCAGGTGCTCCTCGCCGTTCAAAATGGCCTGGTAGAGGTGGGCGATGGACCAGCGCTGGGGGATGTTGAAGCCGAAGAGCTTCGTAAGCTCCGCCGCCGCCTGGCCGGTGATGGTGTTGCGCCAGGTGCGAAACTCCGCAAGCTGGTTCATGTCCTTATCGAAGGGCAGGTAGCCGTGCATCATGGCGGAGACGCCGATGGCCCCCACGGTGGTGAGGTCCTGGCCGAATTTCTCCCGCACGTCCTTCTTGAGGTTGGCGTAGCAGTGGCGGATGCCGGTGTGGATGTCCTCCATGGAGTAGGTCCACACGCCGTCCACCAGGCGGTTCTCCCACTCGTGGTCGCCGGAGGCGATGGGGATGTGGTTTTCGTCGATCAGTACGGCCTTGATGCGGGTGGAGCCCAGCTCCAGGCCCAAGGCTGTCTTGGAAAGATCCATGATGAAATCTCCTTTATTGAATCAGTCTTCCAGAATGTCCCCCAGACCGTAGGATATCTGGAGCATTCTCGTGTCCATCTGGGAGGGGCACAGCTGGAGGAGCTTCGTGCCGTTTTCCACGGTACACATGCCCATGCTCCAGCCGGCCTGGTGCATCCGGGAATCGTAGGTGACCAGCATGGGAAGCTTTTCCCAGGGGCCCTGGGCCAGGTTATAATTCACCAGGAACCAACCGGGATCCCGCAGGCCCACGGGGCCGGAGTCCTTTTTGCTGGAGAGGATGATGGTGCCGTTGGGGCCGCCCTGGGGGATCCAGATGCAGTAGGGCATACTCCCCAGGAAGAAACCGTCGGCGGTCTGGGCCACGGTGCCGAGCTCGGCGGGGTCGCCCCAGTCCACGCCGTCGTCGGAGAGCTTGAAGCGCACCTCGCAGGGCGGGAACATGGACTCCTTGAAGTTCACGACCTCGTAGCAGACGAAGTATTTCCCGTTGGGCAGGCGGGTAACAATGGCCATGCCGGGGCGCTGGAAGCCGTCGGGGACGGCGGTGACGAATTTCTCCTCGCCCCAGGTCTTCCCGCCGTCCTGAGACACCTGGAGGGCCAGGGTCTGGTTGAGAAGGCGGTTGGTGTGGGGGCGCTCATCGGTGTAGATGACGGTGATGTCCCCCTGGGCGTTGAGGTAGATGAAGGGCTCCCAGACGGGGCCGAGATGGTCCCAGTTCTGCTCCACCGGGGGGCCGCCGGCGCAGATGGTGGAGCGGTACTCCCAGGTCTTGCCGTGGTCGCGGCTTATGAAGAAGAGGAGCTCCGTGACCTCAAAGGTGAGGGGGATGGAGTTGGCGGAGAAGACGATGGTGCCGGCGGGCAGGTCGCCGCAGTCCCGGTCAAGCTCCAGGAGCACCGGCTGGAACCGGAGGCCGTAGCCGTTTTTCGTATCCTCCACCTGGGAATAAAATTCCCAGGTCTTGCCGCCGTCACGGCTGGCGTAGATGGGGGTGACGGGGGGCTCCTTGACGGTGTAGTGGTCGAAGGCGGCGAGAATGAGGCCGTTGTCCTCCCCGGCGTGGTGGAGCTCGATGGGGCGGGGGTAGAGGACGCCGCCGCCGTTGCCGTAGACCTCCTCCCGGCGGGGGGAGTAGACCACGCCGGCGAAGTCCTTGTGCAGTCTGATGGGCATATGTGTTCCTCCCCTGCCGATTAGATGTTCTTGAGCTTCCAGGCGATGTCGTTATAGAAAAGCTCCTTCTCCAGCGCCTCGGGGGTGGTGTCGGCGCTGATGTGGACGCACTCGATCTCCATCATCCGCGCCCAGTCGATCATCATCTGAGCGGTGACGGCGGTGGAGAGCACCGTGTGGTGCGCCCCGCCGGCCAGGATCCAGCACTTAACGCCGGTGAGAAGGTCCGGCTGGGCCTTCCACATGACCCGGGCCACGGGAAGGTTGGGCATCTCCAGGATGGGCTTGATGACCTCGATGTCCTGGACGAGGAGCCTGAGGCGTCCGCCCATGTCAATGAGCGTGGCAACGATGCCGGGGCCGGCCTTGCCCTCGAAGACAAGACGCGCGGGGGGCTGGCGGTCGCCGATGCCCAGATGGTGGACCTGGATCTTCGGCTTCTGGGCGGCGATGGAGGGGCAGACCTCCAGCATATGGGCGCCCAGAGAGACCTCCTGGCCCGGCTCCAGGTCGTAGGTGTAGTCCTCCATGAAGAGGGTGCCGCCGGGCAGGCCCTCGGCCATCTTCTTCATGATGGCGGTCATGGCGGCCGTCTTCCAGTCGCCCTCGCCGCCGTAGCCGCAGCCGTCGGCCATCATGTTCTGGGTGGCGAGGCCGGGGAGCTGCTCCATGCCGTAGAGGTCCTGGAAGTTATTGGAGAACGCGGACGCGCCCTCCCGCTCCAGGATCTTCCGCATGGCGACCTCCTCCCGCGCCTGATAGCGGACGGTCTTGATGTCGTCGGTGTCAAAATCATAACGGGCGCGGTACTCGGCCATTTTGGCGTCGATCTCCTCGTCCGTGACGGCGTCCATAGTCTCCACAAGGTGCCCCACGGGCCAGTAGTCCACCTGCCAGCCCAGCTTGATGTGCGTCTCCACCTTGTCGCCCTCGGTGACGGCGACCTCGCGCATATTGTCGCCGAAGCGGATGACCTTCAGCTCCCGGGAGAAGGCCACGCCCACGGCGGAGCGCATCCAGGCGGCAAGCTCATTGAGAACGGGCTCGTCCTGCCAGTAGCCGGCGATGATCTTCCGGGGAAGGCGCATCCGGGCGCCGATGAAGCCGTGCTCCCGGTCGCCGTGGGCGGCCTGGTTCAGGTTCATGAAGTCCATGTCGATCTCGAGGTTGGGGATGTTGCGGTTATATTGGGTCGCCAGGTGGCAGTAGGGCTTTTGGAGGAGGTCAAAGCCGTGGATCCACATCTTGCTGGGGGAGAAGGTGTGGCACCAGGTGATGATGCCGGCGCAGGCATCGCTGGCGTTGGCGTCCTTCATGGCCCTTGTGATCTCCCCGTCGGTCTTGACGGTGCCCTTGTAGACCACCTTACAGGGGAGCTTGCCGCTCTCGTTCCACCACGCCGCCATCTCGGCGGCGCGCTCGGCCACGGTGTCCAGCACCTCGGGCCCATAGAGGAACTGGCTTCCCACCAGGAACCAGAATTCCTTTGCTTTCATATCCATACGCTGTGCTCCTTTATGATAAACTCAAATCGAGCGTTTTTCAAATAGGGTGGCGCGAGCCGACGTTACCGCCGGCTCGCGCAACTGGTATAGTCAGGATCAGTTAACGATAGCTTCCTCGGTGTCCTTGTCGAAGACGTGGATCTTCTCGGCGTCGAGGGCGACGGTGATGGTGCTGCCGTAACGGGCGTTGGTGGCGGCGCTGACCTTGGCGGACCACTGGACCTTCTTGGCGTTCTCGTAAGCGTCGTCGGAGAACTGGCGCTGGACCTCGGCGGGCTTCTCGTTGAGGAGGTTGAAGTACAGGAGGACCTCGGAGCCCAGGAGCTCGTAGCCGTTGATCTTCACCTGGAACTGGGTGTCGGGGTGGTTCTTCAGGTCGTGCTCGGACTCGAAGATGGCCTCGGGACGGACGCCCATGATGACCTTCTTGCCCACATAGCCCTTATCCTTCAGGACCTTGGCCTTCTCGGCGTCCAGCTTGACCTTGTGGAAGTCGAACTCCAGGTAGACATCGTTGCCGACGGCGGAGCACTCGGCGTTGATGAAGTTCATCTGGGGGCTGCCGATGAAGCCGGCGACGAACAGGTTGCAGGGGTTGTTGTAGAGCTCACGGGGGGAGGCGATCTGCTGGACGATGCCGTCCTTCATGACCACGATGCGGGTGCCCAGGGTCATGGCCTCGGTCTGGTCGTGGGTGACGTAGATGATGGTGGC
>CANQSD010000083.1 GCA_947626385.1 uncultured Oscillospiraceae bacterium
CGCTAAGAGCCGCCCCTTCGGGGCGGTTGCGCTCCGAAACGCGCCTGCGGGCGCAGCCGCCCTGCGGGGAGGGCTCTCAATCGGGGGCGGGTGCGGATTGTCGGGACCGCTCTGTCCTCCCACGCTCGCTGCCCCCCTGCCCCCCTCCTACGAGGAGGGGGCGAAAAAGGTTGCGGCTTCGCCGCAGATTTTGATTTGCCCGCTGCGGCGGGGACGACCCTTCCGCCTCGCTTCGCTCGGCACCTCCCCCAGGGGGGAGGTTAACGGGCGGGTTTGGAACCCGCCCCTACCAAAAAGGTTTGCGCCGCATAGCGGCGCAATTTTTATAAATGCGGCGCGAAGCGCCGCAACCTTATTCCCCTTGACCCCTGTTTCGGAAAAACTACGCCCGCAGGCGTGTTTCGGAGGCCAACCGCCCCGAAGGGGCGGCTCTTAGGCCGGAGATGGGGTGCCGCCGCAGCGGCGGGGTATTCGAGCCCGTGGAGTGTCGCTGATGCTTTCGATAATCGGATTGCAGCACCACCCCGGCGATTCACGCCACCCCGACCTAGGAGGGGCAAGAGAAAACGTGCGCAACCCTTTATCGAACATTTTTTCCGGCGGCGTGTACGTCGGAAAAAATTCCTTTTGTCAAATCGAGTGTGCGAGCGAAGCGAGTGCGCGAGATTTGACAGCAGGAAGACCTCCGCGAAAAGCCCGCAGGCTTTTCGCGGAGGTCTTCCGCACGTATCTCCTTGGCATTGAAAGGGCGAAGCCCTTTCAAGCCAGTTTAGTTAAACGGCCACGGCAGGCCGCCGATGGAGGGGCGCTGCTGCTCGGGCTGCTGGGTGGTCGTCTCCTCCACGAGCTCCTCGAAGGTGATGGTCAGCTCCAGCGATTTGCCGCTGTAGAGGGAATCGTCCATACGGTAGACGGTGATGGTCTCCTTATCGCCGGGGGAGTAGCGCCGCAGGGCTAGCTTCAGCTCGGTCATGGAGGTGACCTCCCGGCCGCCCACGGCGGTGATGATATCCCGGACCTTGATGCCCGCGGCCTCGGCGGCGGAGCCGGCGTTCACGGTGTCCACATGGACGCCGTAGGGGATGTCATAGTTGCGGATGGCGAACTCGCTCCACACCTGGGTGACGTCGGTGCCCCGGATGCCCAGGCCCGCACCGGCCACGAAGCCCTTCTCGATGAGCTGGCGGGCGATGGAGACGGCGTCGTTGATGGGTATGGCGAAGCCCAGGCCCTCCACGCCCTCGTCGGCGTACTTGGCGGTGACCACGCCGATGACCTCGCCCCGGGCGTTATACACCGGGCCGCCGGAGTTGCCGGCGTTGACGGCGGCGGTGATCTGAAACATATTGATGGAGGTGGTGTCGCCGGTGATGTCGTCCTTGGTGGTGATCATCCGGTCCTGGGCCGAGACGATGCCGTCGGTGATGGAATACTCCAGCTCTCCCAGGGGGTTGCCGACGGCGTAGACGTCCTCGCCCACCAGGATGTTGTCGCTGTTCCCCAGGGCCACCGGGTTGAGGCCGGAGGCGTCGATCTTGATGACGGCGATGTCGTTGGACTCCAGATACCCTACGATCTGGGCCGGGTGCTTCGCGCCGTCATGGGTGAGGACGGTGAGCTCGCCGTCATAGACCACGGCGTAGGAGATGACGTGGTAGTTGGTGACGATATAGCCGTCCTCGCTGATGATGAAGCCCGAACCGGAGACGGCGGAGGAGCTGCTCATGCCGAAGACGTTGGTGGTGAAGCTGGTGTTGACGCCCACCACCTGCTCGCAGGCAAGCCTGTAGACCTGATTGCCGGTGAGGACCTCCCCGGAGGCGGGCTCCTCGTCCCGGACGTTCTCGGTAGCGGCGGAGAGGGAGCTTCCCATGACCACCTGCTTATTGTTGATGCCGCCCAGGTTGTGCTTGATCATGAACCGCACCGCGCCGAAGCTGGCGAGGGCGGCGGCCGCCGCGCAGGCGACGACCAGCAGAACGGCGCAGGCGATCTTCAGCCCCACGTGGGACTTTTTCTTTTTCGGCGGCTCCGGCGCGGGGGCGAAGCCCTGAACGCCGTAGGCGTACCGGCCGGGGGTGTAGGTGTCCTCGTCCACGGCGCGGGCGGGCTCATAGGCAGGCTCGCTCCACACCGGGCGCTCCTCCGGCGTCCAGCCGGGGGTGTAGGTCCCCGCCGACGTCCAGGAGGCGGCGGGCTGGGCGGGCGCCGACGGCGGCGTCTGGGACATCGCCGGCGGCTCCGGGATCACCGGCGCCTGGGGGATCGTGGGGGGCTCCGGCAGGTCGGCCTGAGGGATGACCGGCGGCTCCGGCACGTCGGGGGTCACGGACTCCGGGGCCGCGGGGGTCTCCGGGGCCTGGGGCCCCGCGTTTTCCGGCGCGTCCGGGAAAAGCTCCTTTTCAAACTCGTCAAAGGTCATGGCAAACGTCTCCTTTTCGGGCTTCGCGCCCTGTCTTTTATCAGTTTAGCCCGATTTTATGTCCATTTCATGACCAAACTAAAAATAAATCTGAAAATTAGGGATTTTCTTTTTGCCCGCGGTCTGGTATAATAATAATTTGTTACGATCCCACAACCCCAACCTTTTTATCCTCCAAGGAGACAGCTATGCGCGACTTGATCACTATCCACGGCGCGAGAGAAAATAACCTCAAAAACATCGACCTGGAGCTTCCCCGGGACAAGCTGGTGGTCCTTACCGGCCTTTCCGGCTCCGGCAAATCGAGCTTAGCCTTCGACACCATCTACGCCGAGGGCCAGCGGCGGTATGTGGAGTCCCTCTCCGCCTACGCCCGCCAGTTCCTGGGCCAGAAGGAGAAGCCGGACGTGGACTCCATCGACGGTCTTTCTCCCGCCATCTCTATCGACCAGAAGACCACCAACAACAACCCCCGCTCCACCGTGGGGACCGTCACGGAAATATATGACTATCTCCGCCTCCTCTATGCCAACATCGGCATCCCCCACTGCCCCAAGTGCGGCAAGGAGATCCGCCAGCAGACGGTGGACCAGGTGGTGGACCAGATCATGGCCCTGCCGGAGGGCACGCGCCTCATGGTCATGTCCCCGGTGATCCGGGGCAAAAAGGGCGAGCACGCCAAAATTTTTGAGGATGCCAAGCGCTCCGGCTACGTCCGCGCCCGTGTGGACGGGGAGATCCACGATCTGGAGGACGAGATCAAGCTTGACAAGAACAAAAAGCACCGTATCGACGTGATCATCGACCGCCTGGTGGTCCGGGAGGGCATCCAGCAGCGCCTCACGGACTCCGTGGAGACCGCCAGCGCCCTCTCCGGCGGCATCGTCACGGTGAACCTCCCCGAGGAGGACCGGGACGTCACCTACTCCCAGAATTACGCCTGTGAGGACTGCGGCATCTCCATCGAGGAGATGTCCCCCCGGTTCTTCTCCTTCAACGCCCCCCTGGGGGCGTGCCCGGAGTGCTCGGGCCTTGGCGTCCAGCGCCAGGTGGACCCCAGCATCATTATGCCCAACATGACCCTGTCCATCCTGGACGGCGGCATCCAGGCGTCCGGCTGGGGGAACATCAAAAATGACTCCATCGCCCTCATGTACTTCAACGCCCTCAGTAAGCGCTACCACTTTAGGCTGGACACGCCCCTCCGGGACCTGCCGGACGAGGTCATCGACGTGCTCCTCTACGGCACGAAGGGTGAGGCGCTGACCCTCAACTATGTCACCGACCGGGGCCACACCACCATGACCCGGCCCTTCGAGGGCATCATTTCCAACCTGGAGCGGCGCTACCGGGAGTCCAACTCCATCTACGCCAAGTGGGACCTGGAGCAGTACATGACCGACCACGACTGCCCCGCCTGCCACGGCAAGCGCCTGCGGCCCGAGGTCCTGGCCGTCACTGTGGGAGGCAAAAACATCGCGGAGTTCTGCGAGCTGTCCGTCACCGACGCGCTGGCGTTTATAAACGACCTCCAGCCCACTCTCTCGGAGAAGGAGCATATGATCGCCGACCGCATCCTCAAGGAGATCCGGGACCGGCTGGGCTTTCTGGAGAGCGTGGGGCTCCAATACCTCACCATGGCCCGCTCGGCGGGCACCCTCTCCGGCGGGGAGAGCCAGCGGATACGCCTGGCCACCCAGATCGGCTCCTCCCTCATGGGTGTCCTCTACATCCTGGACGAGCCCTCCATCGGCCTCCACCAGCGGGACAACGCCAAGCTCATCGCCACCCTGGAGCGCCTGCGGGACCTGGGCAACACCTTGCTTGTGGTGGAGCACGACGAGGACACCATGCTGGCCGCCGACTACATCGTGGACATCGGCCCCGGCGCGGGCGTTCACGGCGGCCAGGTCGTCTTCGCCGGCACGCCGGAGGAGATCGTCAAGAGTGATAAGTCCATCACCGGCCAGTACCTCTCCGGCCGGAAGTTCATCCCCATTCCGGCCAGGCACCGCCCGGGGAACGGGAAATTTCTGCGCATCACGGGCGCGGCGGAAAATAACCTCAAGGGCATCGACGTGGACTTCCCCCTGGGGGCCATGACCGCCGTCACCGGCGTGTCCGGGTCCGGCAAATCCAGCCTCGTCACCGAGGTCCTTTACAAGACCCTGGCCGCCGAGCTCAACCGCGCCCGCATCCGCGCCGGCAAGCACACCGGCGTTACCGGCCTTGAGAACCTTGACAAGGTCATCAACATCGACCAGTCCCCCATCGGCCGCTCTCCCCGGTCCAACCCCGCCACCTACACCGGCGTATTCAACGATATCCGCACCCTCTTCGCCCAGACCTCCGACGCCCGGGCCCGCGGCTACGGCGCGGGGCGGTTTTCCTTCAACGTCAAGGGCGGCCGGTGCGAGGCGTGCCAGGGCGACGGCCTCATCAAGATCGAGATGCACTTCCTGCCGGACATCTACGTCCCCTGCGAGGTCTGCAAGGGCAAGCGCTACAACCGGGAGACGCTGGAGGTCCGCTACAAGGGCAAGAACATCAGCGAGGTCCTGGACATGACCGTGGACGAGGCGGTGGACTTCTTCGAGAACGTCCCCAAGATCGCCGACCGCCTCAAAACGCTCCAGGATGTGGGCCTGGGCTACGTGAAGCTGGGCCAGCCCAGCACCACCCTCTCCGGCGGCGAGGCCCAGCGGGTGAAGCTGGCGACCGAGCTTTCCAGGAAGAGCACCGGCGCCACCTTCTACGTCCTGGACGAGCCAACCACGGGCCTGCACACCGACGACGTGAAGAAGCTGGTGGACGTCCTTGATCGCCTTGTGGACGCCGGCAACACCGTGGTGGTCATCGAGCACAACCTGGACGTCATCAAGGTCGCCGACCACCTCATCGACCTCGGCCCCGAAGGCGGCGACGCCGGCGGCCGGATCGTCTTCACCGGCACCCCCGAAGAGTGCGCCGCATGTGAAACCAGCTACACCGGCCAGGTTTTGAAAAAATACTACGAAGACCATCCGGGGCAACGCGCCGAACAGTAAAAAGCCCGCGGCACAGCGGCGGGTGCGGGTTATCGGGACCGTTTCGTCATCGCGCCCACTCTTGCCCCTCCAACGGAGGGGTGGCCGAGCGAAGCGAGGCCGGGGTGGTGCTGCAATCCGATTACCGGAACCCCCAGCGACGCGCCACGGGCTCGAATACCCCGCCGCTGCGGCGGCACCCCTTTTTTCGAAAAAGGGGTCAAGGGGAATAAGGTTGCGGCGCTTCGCGCCGCTTTTATAAAAAATTGCGCCGCATAGCGGCGCAACCTTTTTGGTAGGGGCGGGTTCTAAACCCGCCCGTTGATGGTTCAGCCCAGGAACGTCTCCAATTCCTCCCGCGGCACCAATCCCACGCTGGTGGCGGCGACCTCGCCGGCCGCGAACTTGATGAGGGTGGGGACGCCCATGACGTCGTAATCCCGGGCGAGGTCGGGGGACTCGTCTACGTCCAGCTTGTAGAAGGTGATCTCCGGGTGGGCGGACTCCGCCTCCTCCAGGATGGGGGCCAGCATTTTGCAGGGGCCGCACCAGGTGGCGAAGAAATCCACCACCACGGGACCGGGGACGTTCAGGACCTTTTCGGCGAAGGAATCGCTGTTTATCTGTTGAGCCATAGGAAAAGCCTCCTTTTGAGTTGATGACAACAGTATAATTCCCGCAATCAAGTCTGTCAATTTGTTTCGGTGTGTGGTATAATAAAGAAAAAATCCAAGGAGGACCTCTATGTACGACCTTATCATCATCGGCGGCGGGCCCGCCGGGCTCACGGCCGCCGTTTACGCCCGCCGCGCGGGGCTGTCCACGCTGATTTTGGAGATCACCGTTTGCGGCGGGCAGATCATCAACTCCCAGAGCGTGGAGAATTTCCCCGCCATCCCGCAAATCGAGGGCTGGCGGCTGGCGGACACCTGGCAGAAGCAGGCCCAGGCCCTGGGGGCGCAGGTGATGACCGCCGCCGTCACGGGCATCGAGCTTGAGGGCGAGCGCAAGCTCGTCCACACCGCCAAGGGCGACTTTGAGGCCCTGGCGGTGATCGTCGCCACCGGCGCGGGGCACCGGAAGCTGGACTGTCCCGGCGGCGCGGAGCTGTCGGGGCGGGGCGTCTCCACCTGCGCCTCCTGCGACGGGGCCTTTTTCCGGGGCCGGAAGGTCGCCGTGGTGGGCGGCGGCAACACGGCCTTCGAGGACGCGCTGTACCTCAGCTCCCTGTGTGAGACAGTATATATCGTCCACCGCCGGCGGGAGTTCCGGGCGGAGCGGCAGCTGGTGGACGCCGTCAAAGGGAAGGCAAACGTGGAATTTTTGACGCCCTGCGTCCCCGTGGAGGTCCTGGCGGATGAGAAGCGCCGCGTGGCGGCCCTGCGGGTGCGGAACGTGGAGACGGGGGAGGAGACGACCCTGGACACCCCCGGCGTCTTCACCGCCATCGGCATGATCCCCCATAACGAGGCCTTCGCCAACGTCCTCCGGCTGGATGAGGCCGGCTACGCCATCGCCGGCGAGGACTGCGAGAGCGGCACCCCCGGCGTCTGGGTGGCGGGGGACGGCCGGCAAAAAGCCCTCCGCCAGCTCATCACCGCTGCCGCCGACGGCGCCGTTGCCGCCACCGCCGCCGCGAAATATATCAATTCCCTGAAATGACCACACAGAAAGGAACATAGCTATGGAACCCATCACCGTCAAGGTCAAAAAGCTGGACCCCAGGGCCGTCCTGCCCTCCCGGGGCTCGCCCTTCTCCGCCGGGGCGGACCTGCGCGCCTGCATGGACGCGCCCGTCACCGTCGCCCCCGGCGAGACGGTTTTCATCCACACCGGCCTCACCGCCGAGATCCCGGAGGGCTACGCCGGGTTCGTCTTCGCCCGCTCGGGCCTCGCCTCCCGGCAGGGGCTTGCCCCCGCCAACAAGGTGGGCGTGGTGGACTCCGACTACCGGGGCGAGTATATGGTCGCCCTCCACAACCACGCCGCCGCGCCCGTCACCGTCAATCCCGGCGACCGGGTGGCGCAGCTGGTCATCATGCCCGTTATGCTCGCCGATTTCGTGGAGGCCGACGCCCTCACCGACACCCAGCGCGGCGAAGGAGGCTTCGGGTCCACGGGGAGGTAAGGGCGGTCGTACTTTGAAAGGCTCCCTTTCATAAAGGCTGCGCCCGTAGGCGCGTGTCGGAGCGCAACCGCCGTGAAGCGGCGGCTCTTAGCGCGGAGACGAGCTGTCGAGCGAAGCGAATGAGGGATCGAGGGTTTGGAGTTTCAGAGCGGTTCGATAGACGCCCCCACCCTGGCCGGCGCTTCGCGCGGCCACCCCTCCCGGAGGGAGGGGCTTTGGCGGGCGCGTTCATCGGGACCGCTTTGTCATCCTACGTTCGCTGCCCCCCTGGGGCTGTGAAAAAAGAGCAAAAATAAGCTCGGCTTTTCACAGCCCCTGTTTTTGTGTAAAAAAATAACCGTATTTCGTCAAAAAGGGCACACTACCCCTACCCCACAGGATACCGCTTTTCTGAAGTCAGGCGGCGGCCTGGAGGCGCTTGTGTTTGTTGTGGAATTTGTAAAGGTTATGCCCAATCGCCACCAGCAGAAGCTCAAACTTTACCTTCTCCATCCCCCGCCGGCGTATCCTTCGGTACCCACGGTCCTGCTTGACGATGCCGAAGGTACCCTCCGCCTGGATCGAGCGGT
>CANQSD010000084.1 GCA_947626385.1 uncultured Oscillospiraceae bacterium
TGTGTGAATGATCGCTGGCAGGCGAAAATTTAACGAAGCATTTTTATGAAAGAAGATAATTCCCCGCGATAACGGAAACTGTGTCCGTTTGGGTTTTCTCCCACTATCCGCATTCCAAGCTTTTGAGCGATTCGCTGTGAATTGGAGTTCTGCTTATTGATATATGCCTCTGCATACTCGATATGACTCGGGAGAATGCTGCCGACATATTTCAGGAAGTGATAAAAAAGAACTGTCCGCTGATACTCCGGCGCGATTTCGATTTCTTCAATCAGTACAATGTTTTCATGAATACTATACTGAAGGTATCCCGCTAAAGCTTCGCCAACATACATCAAAAGGATTTGCTTCTCCTTTATTTGCTCCGACGTCATATAGGACAGCCAAATTTTCATGTCTTCCTCGCTGCTGTTACCCGTCGACGCAATTTTGCCCATATTCGTCGATAGAATATGGAACATTTGCGGCAAAAGGTCCTCTGATCTCATGGGGTCAAAATCGCGAAATGAAACTTGAGCCATAGCCTTCTCCCAAAGCCCTGATCCAACTACGTCCTCCATTGTCCGCGCCGGGACGGGGCTCATTTGCTCTTGATATATTCGTCGATGCTCCTGGCGGCGGTCTTGCCGGCGCCCATGGCGAGGATGACGGTGGCCGCGCCGGTGGCGGCGTCGCCGCCGCAGAAGACGCCCTCGCGGGAGGTGGCGCCGGTCTCGTCCGTTGTGATGCACCCGCGGCGGTTGGCCTCGAGGCCGGGGGTGGTGGCGCGGATGAGGGGGTTGGGGCTGGTGCCGATGGCCACGATGACCGTGTCCACCTCCATTTCAAACTCGCTCCCCTCGATGGGCACCGGACGGCGGCGGCCGGAGGCGTCGGGCTCGCCCAGCTCCATGCGGATGACCTTCATGCCCCGGACTCTCCCCTGCTCGTCGCCCTGGATCTCCGTGGGGTTGCAGAGAAGGTCGAACGCAATGCCCTCCTCCTTGGCGTGGTGGACCTCCTCGGCACGGGCGGGCAGCTCGGCCTCGCTGCGCCGATAGACGATGTGGACGTCCGCCCCCAGGCGCTTGGCGCACCGGGCGGCGTCCATAGCCACGTTGCCGCCGCCCAGGACCGCGACACGGCGGCTCACAAAGATGGGCGTGGGGCTGTCGGGCTTGTAAGCCTTCATGAGGTTGATGCGCGTCAGGTACTCGTTGGCGGAGAAGACGCCGACCAGGCTCTCGCCGGGGATTTTCATGAATTGGGGAAGACCCGCGCCGGAGCCGATGAAGACGGCCTCATAGCCCTCCTCAAAGAGCTCATCGACGCTCAGCGTCTTGCCAATGACGGTGTTGAGCTCAAGCTCCACGCCCAGGGCCCGGAGCTTGCCCACCTCCTTCTCCACGATGGACTTGGGCAGACGAAATTCCGGGATGCCGTAGCTCAGCACGCCGCCGGCCACGTGGAACGCCTCGAAAACCGTGACGGCGTAGCCCATGCGGGCCAGCTCCCCGGCGCAGGTGAGGCCGGCGGGACCGGAGCCCACCACGGCGACCTTGTGGCCGTTGGCGGGGGCCTTTTCCGTGTTGGCGACGTTATGCTCCAGCGCCCAGTCGGCGACAAAGCGCTCCAGACGCCCAATGCCCACGCTCTCGCCCTTGATGCCCCGGACACAGCGCCCCTCGCACTGGCTCTCCTGCGGGCAGACGCGCCCGCAGATGGCGGGCAGGGCGTTGGCACGGGAGAGGGCCTTGTACGCGCCCTCCAGGTCGCCCTCCTGGATGTGTCCGATAAACTCCGGGATGGGCACGTTCACCGGGCACCCCTCCACGCATCGGGGGTTCTTGCACCGAAGGCACCGGTGGGATTCCTTCTCCGCAAGCTCCGGGGTATAACCCAGGGCCACCTCCAGGAAGTTGCGGTTGCGCACCTCCGGGGCCTGTTCGGGCATTTTCGTCTTCTCCAAGGTCATATCAGGCATTGCCCATCCCCTCCAATCTGCAAGCATGGCCGACCCTCCGGCGCTGTTCAAATTCCTTATACGTGGCGGCGCGGGCGATCGTCTCGTCAAAGTCGATGAGGTGCCCGTCGAAGTCCGGCCCGTCCACGCAGGCGAACTTCACCTCGCCCCCCACGGTCACCCGGCAGCAGCCGCACATACCGGTGCCGTCAATCATGATGGGATTCATGCTGACGGTGGTGGGGATGTCGAAGCGCTTCGTGACCCGGCAGACGAATTTCATCATCACCAGCGGCCCGATGGCGTAGACCCGATCGTACCGCTCCCCCGCCGTCAAAAGCTCCTCCAGCTTGCCGGTGGTGAAGCCGTGATAGCCGTAGGACCCGTCGTCGGTGCAGATATAAAGGTCGTCGCAGGCCACCCGCATCTCGTCCTCCAGGATCACGATGTCGCGCGTCCGGAACCCGCCGATGAGGTCCACCTTCGCCCCCGCGTCGTGGAGGGCCTTAGCCACGGGAAGCGCGATGGCGCACCCCAGTCCCCCGCCCACCACGGCGGCGCGGCGGACGCCCTCAATGGGCGTGGGCTCGCCCAGCGGGCCCACAAAATCCGTAAGGCACTCCCCTTCCGAAAGCTCGTCCAGCGTCATGGTGGAGTCCCCTACCTTCTGATAGACCACGGTGACGAGCTCCCCGTCCGTGGAGCTGACAGTCAGGGGGATGCGCTCCCCGTCTTGGCAGGCGCGCAAAATGATGAACTGCCCCGCCCGTGCCTTTTTTGCCACCGGCGGCGCGTAGACCGAGATGCTGGAAATATCGGGCGTCAACACCTTTTTCCGAACGATCTCATATTTTTCCGGCATGAAAATCACCTCTCCTAATAGATTATGCGATTTTTTACGAATAAGCCTTCATCAGGGGGCGTAAAGCAGATTTTTGTTCGAGACCCCATACCGCCCGTCTTCATCGACGATCCCGACCACCATATCGCCCACGTCCTGCCCGACCTCAATCCTCACCGCCACCTCCAGGACAGGCTTGCCAAGCTCATTCTCCCCGGCGAAGACCATCCCGCAAAGCTCCAGGAGACTCCCGTCACGGACCCATTGGACCGTCACCTCATGCCTCCAGGAGCGGTAGTCCTCCGGGATGTCCTCCTCGCTTACGTTCCGCAGGTCCATGTCGTCATGCCGGTAAGCCGGTTCCCCGTAGGTCTCCGTAAATGTGTCCACGAGGCCGTAAAAATAGTCCATGGCCTTATCATACCTCATGACATCGGCCTGGTTTTGATGGAAATACATATGGTGCCTGCCCAGGATATCGATGCTCGCGACCATGCTCACGGAGCAAACCAGGTCGTCGTTGGCATACCCGTATCCGAAGTCGTAGGTAGAACCGAGGACCTTGGCAAAATTCCCGCCATACTCTCTCGTCCCCGACTGCCTCTTAAAGTCATCCTCGCCGATCCCGAAGGGGGCGGAGGGAAAATAGAATCTTCCGTCCGCGTCAAGGAATGACTCCGGCCCCTGAATGTCCCGCTCCACCCTGGAGGACCGGGAGGCCGGAAAGCTTATGCCCCTGGTGAGGATCACCAGGACGAGCACCGCAACAGCGGCGAGCAGCGCCAGAAAGGTCCAGCGCAGGATGCCCTTGCAGATCCTCTGCGCCTTGGGTGTAAACCACATAAGACCCACCCCCCTAAAATTCAATCCGGCTTTTTTCAAAGCCGGATCGAAGGGTTTTAATAATAGCGCTTGTTCTTGTTCTTCCTGGCCGCCTCGGACTTCTTGCGGCGTCTGACGGAAGGACTCTGGTAGTACTCCTTTTTCCGGAGGTCGGCGAGGACGCCCGCCTTGGCGCAGTTACGCTTGAATCTCTTCAGCGCGCTGTCCAGAGACTCGTTTTCCTTCACATGGACTTCTGACATCTATTTCCCCTCCCTCCGACATACGCGAACGCGTTTTGCTTTTATTCTTGGCTGGAAATCAATTCAGCATTGATTATTATAATGACTTTGGCGGCGGTTGTCAATAAGAATTTACACTTTTTTATTTGTTGTTCGCCGCGGGCTTGACCACCAGGCTCACCATCTTGGGCTTGACGATGGTGCGGACAAGCTCCATCCCCTCCAGGGCGCGGGCAACCTTTTCCTGGGAGAGGACCACGGACAGCACCGCGTCGTCGTCGGCCTCCAGAGGCACCACGGCGGTGGCGCGGACCTTGCCGTTGATCTGGATGGCGATCTCCTTCTCGGCCTCCACCATCTTGCTTTCGTCGTATTGAGGCCACGGGGAGGTGCTGGCGTAGCCGGCAAAGCCCTGGCGCTCCCAGAGCTCCTCCACCATGTGGGGGGCGAAGGGAGAGAGCAGAAGCAAAAGGGCCTTCACGTCGCCGCGGGAGGGCGCGTGCTCGCCGAAGGTGTTCATCAGCGTCATCATGGCGGCAATGGCGGTGTTGAACTTCATGGCCTCGATGTCCTCGCCCACCTTCTTGATGGCGCGGTGGACGGCGGCCTCGTTGGCGTGGGAATACGTCTCGTCCCCGTCGATGCGGTTCTCCGCCAGGGTCCAGACGCGGTCTAAAAAGCGCTTACAGCCCTTGACGGCGTTGTCCGACCAGGCGGCGGCCTTCTCAAAGTCGCCGATGAACATGATGTAAAGCCGCAGGGTGTCCGCGCCGTAATCCCGGACGATGTCGTCGGGGTTCACCACGTTCCCCAGGGACTTGGACATCTTCACAATGGGGTGGGAGGCCATCTCGCCGTACTGCTCCACAAGGTGCGCCCGGGCGGCGTCCTCACTGCCGAATTCGTCCACCAGCGCCGTCTGCTGTTCCTTGGTCATGCAGTCGAAGCACCGGGGGTTCTGGCCTAAAATCATGCCGTGGCTGGTGCGCTTGGCGTAGGGCTCCTTTGTGGGCACCACGCCGATATCGTAAAGGAACTTGTGCCAGAAGCGGCTGTAGAGCAGGTGCAGGGTGGTGTGCTCCATGCCGCCGTTATACCAGTCCACCGGGGACCAGTAGTCCAGCGCCTCCTTGGAGGCCAGGGCGTCCGGGTTGTGGGGGTCCATATACCGGAGGAAATACCAGCTGGACCCGGCCCACTGGGGCATGGTGTCCGTCTCCCGCTTGGCCGGCCCGCCGCAGTGGGGGCAGGTGGTGTTCACCCAGTCGGTCATCTTGGAGAGGGGGCTCTCGCCGTCGTCGGTGGGCTCGTAGCTTTCCACATCGGGAAGCCGCAGGGGCAGCTCAGACTCCGGCAGCGGCACCCAGCCGCAGTGGTCGCACCAGACCATGGGAATGGGCTCGCCCCAGTAGCGCTGGCGGGAGAAGACCCAGTCGCGCAGCTTGAAGTTGACCTTGGCCTTCCCTATCCCCTTCTCCTCCAGCCATTTCGTCATGGCGGGGATGGCGTCCTTGACGGTGAGGCCGTTGAGGAAATCGGAGTTTACGAGAATGCCCGTCTCGTCCTTGGCGGTAAAGGCGGCTTTCTGCACGTCCTCGCCGCCGGAAACGACTTCGATGATCTCACAGCCGAACTTCTTGGCAAACTCCCAGTCCCGGTCGTCATGAGCGGGCACCGCCATAATGGCGCCGGTGCCGTAGGTGGCCAGGACGTAGTCGGAGATGAAGATGGGGATCTCCCGCCCGTTCACGGGATTTATGGCCGCGACGCCGGCAAGCTTCACGCCGGTCTTCTCCTTGCTCAGCTCCGTGCGCTCCATGTCGGACTTGGAGGCGGCCAGGCGCTGATACGCCGTGACCTCGTCGAGATTTTGAAGGAGCGGGGCCCATTTTTTGATGAGGGCGTGCTCCGGGGAGAGCACCATGTAGGTGGCGCCGAAGAGGGTGTCGGGCCGGGTGGTGAAGACCACGATCTCGTCCCCCGTGGTGGCCTTGAAGGTCACCTCCGCGCCGGTGGAGCGGCCGATCCAGTTGATCTGCTGGGTCTTCACCCGGTCGATGAAGTCCACATCATTGAGGTCGTCGATGAGCCGCTGGGCGTACTCGGTGATCTTCAGCATCCACTGGCTCTTCTCCTTGCGGATAACGGGAGAGCCGCACCGCTCGCAGACGCCCTCCACCACCTCCTCGTTGGCCAGGACGCACTTGCAGGAGGTGCACCAGTTCACAGGAACGGTGGCCTTGTACGCAAGGCCCTTTTTCCACAGCTGGAGGAAGATCCACTGGGTCCACTTATAGTATTCCGGGTCCGTGGTGTCCACCACCCGGTCCCAGTCGAAGCCGAAGCCCAGCATTTTGAGCTGCCTGGTGAAATTGGCGATGTTGTCCTTTGTCACCTTGGCCGGGTGGACGTGATTTTTGATGGCGAAGTTCTCCGTGGGCAGGCCGAAGGCGTCAAAGCCGATGGGGAAAAGGACGTTATAGCCCTCCATCCTCTTTTTCCGGGTCACCACGTCCATGGCGGTGAAGGGGCGCGGGTGCCCCACGTGCAGGCCGGCGGCGGAGGGATACGGGAACTCGATAAGGCCGTAGAACTTGGGCTTGTCGGACCCCGTCTCGGCACGGAAAGGCTTCTCCCGCTCCCAGACGGCCTGCCATTTCTTTTCAATTGCCGCGTAATCGTATTTCATGGTATCGCTCCTTATCCCTGGGTGATGAGGCCGCTGATGTCCACCTCCGGGGCGTCGCCCCACAGGTGCTCCAGGTTATAAAACTTGCGCGTCTCGTCGGTGAAGATGTGTAAAACAAGGCAGCCGTAGTCGGCCAGCACCCAGCCGCCGCCGTGGTAGCCCTCGGTGCGCAGAGGGTGCTCCCCCTGGTCGGAAAGGGCCTTCTCCACCTCGTCGGCCAGGGTCTTGATGTGGGTGGTGTTGCCGGCGGTGCAGATGATGAAAAAGTCGGCCAGTACGGTGACGTCGTGGGTCTTCAGGACCTTGATGTTCTCCGCCTTCTTGGCGTCCAGGGTCCGGACGGCGATGTCGGTCATTTCTTTCGGTGTAAGCATGGTGTTCCTCCCTCTGATCAAGTATTTTCACTCTCGCCGATCGTCTCGGCGGGCGTCGTCTCGGCTGGGGTCGTTGGGGGCTCCGTCTCCGGAGGCGTTGTTTCTTCGGGGGCCTGTGTCTCCGGAGTTTCTGTCTCCGGGGGCGTCGTCTCGGGCGGCTGCGTTTCCGGGGGAGTCGTCTCCGTGGGGTCCGTCTCCGGGGGCTGGGTGGACGGGTCGGGCTCCGTCTCCGGCGGTTCGGAGGGGTCGGAGGTCCCGGGGTCCGTCTCCGGCGGCCGGCTGGGGACGATTTCACCGGGGTCCGTCCCGGTGGGATCGGTGACGGTGGGGTCCGTTCCCGTGGGGTCCGCAGGGACCGTGGGGTCCGTCTCCTGGGGCTGAGTCTCTGGCGGCGGAGTAGGCTGTGGCTCCGTCGCCGGTGGGTTCGTAGTTGAGGTGCTGGGCTTGGAGCTGGAGCCGTTGGCGAAGCTGGGGTCGGCAAAGATACCGGTGGTGGACACCATCTTACCGCTGGCGTTCCTCGTGAGCACGTCCAGATTTTCGGCGGTGACGGAGACGTTGTAGGGGTTGATCATGGCGTTGATCATCTCGATCCACTCGTCCAGCGTCACGGTCACGTAGCTGCGGCCCTTGTAGTAGTCGTTGTAGTTGCCGGGCATGGTGTCGAAGTGGACGTCCTCGGCGTTCATCTTCAAAAGCTCCTTGGCAAACCAGACGCACTGCCCGGTGGTAAGGTCGGTGGTCAAATCGTTGAAGAAGACGTCCACGATGTCCGTTACCGGGATCTGGTCCTTTTTGGCCAGGACCTGGGAGACCATGGCGGCCAGGAATTCATGCTGGGCGTTGATACGGCCGATGTCCGCGTCGGAATAGCCCTTCCGGTAGCGCATATACTCCACGGCTTTCTTGCCGGTCATGTGCGTCATGCCCTTGGTGAAGTGGATGTGGAGGTTCTGGGCGTCGTCGTCGTAGTTCATGTTCTGGGGCACGTAGTAGTCCACGCCCCCAACGGCGTCCACGATCTTCTCGATAGCCCGGAGCTTGATGACCACGTAATCATCAGGCCTGAAGCCGATAAGGTCCGTGATGCCCTCCATAAACCCGTCGAT
>CANQSD010000085.1 GCA_947626385.1 uncultured Oscillospiraceae bacterium
AGCGAGGCAAAGACCGAGCTGGAGGGCCGCATTGACGGCATCGAGGCCAGCGTTGAGCGGAAGGTGACGGACAGCCTCAGCGGGACGGTGGAGCAGGCCAAGGCGGAGCTTTCGGAGGAGGTGCGCGGGCTGGACGCCAGCATCGACGCCAAGGTGGAGAGCTCCGTTGAGAACAAGGTCACCGGCGCCGTGGAGAGCGCCACCGCGGGCATCCAGGAGCGCATAGACGGGATGGAGGCCGAGATCGAGGCCAACGTCACGCAGACGGTGACGGACAGCGTCACGGGGACCGTGGAGCAGGCCACGGCCGATTGGGACATGAAGGCCGGGGAGATCACCCAGCGGGTGGAGAGCCTGGAGGAGAGCACCGGGGGACTGGAGACGAAGGCCGCCCAGATCGAGACGAAGGTGGACGGCATCAAATTGGAAGTTACCCAATCTGCCGGTGCGGATGGTAAGGTGACGGCGAAAATAACGCTGACGGTAGGACCTAATAGTTATAGCGGATTTATCAAAATGGATGGAAACTTACAGGTTTCTGGACAGCTTTCTGCCGATGCGCTTTATTCGGCCTTGGGAGATGTTGCGGACCTTACAGTTGACAAGCTCTCCACCTCCAGAAAGATCGTCAAGTATTTGGATAATGATACTTCCGACGACAACTATGTACGCATCCACGAACAGTACATCGAATTTGTTACCGATTCAACGGATGGAAGAGAGGAACAGGCCGTGAATCCCTCCGGATTGCCAATCTATTGGGAAAATGATCCGGATGGAGCGGATATAGGGGAAGACGGGTATCCTTACCGCGACGGGCAAAGAATCTTTATCACTACAAAAGCTACAGATTGGCCCGTAATGGTGTATAAGTACGGGAGTTTGGTGAAACGTTCGATTGGGTTTGAAATGGTCGACGGGTATTACACCCCCGTGGATGTTTTCGGTGCTGGCGATCAGTCCGGGAATAACCGCACCCGATTTTACAAGAAGGATAGCGGGCTGGAATTACTCCACACAGCATCTAACGGGAAAAAAGCAGGGATTACCGCAGACAACAAAGGACATTTGGACCTCTACGGGCTGAGAAAGACTGCGGCGCTGGACTTTTCCGGCTGGGAGGACGGGAGCTTCACGGAGACGCTGGACGGGGAGGACGCGGCCCACAGATATACCGTGGTAAAGGATGACCAGGGGAGGCCGGTGTCCATTTCGGACGACGCCGGGCACGTCACGGCCATCAAGTGGTGAGGAGGGGCAGCTATGGCTTATGACAAGGACAGCTTTTTGGCGGGGCTCTCCGCCGGGCGGACGCTGAAGGGCGCGGCCGCCGCCGGAGAGGGCGGAGGCTCGGGCTCCGGCGGCGGGATCGCCGTCACGGGGGCGCTGTACATTGAGGACGTGGGGAACAATCCGGCGCTGGGGAACGTGAACTTCGGTAAATACAAGGCCGGGGATGTTGTGCTGGTGGTCCAGGATATGGCGGTGACAAAAGAGGTATGATACGCAACAACGATTATTCCCGGATGCTGGTGGGCGTGGGGAGCGTGCTGGCGGCGCGCTATAACCTGCCGGACGAGTCCGAGCAGGGCTACACCCAGAAGGAGGGCGTGGGGCTGTACATCGCCGACGGGCAGGGCGGGTACACGGCGCCCACGTATTCGCTGGGGGTGACGGAGAAGCCCTACGGGATCGTCATGGCCGAGTGCAGCTTTACGCCCGGCATGGTACACCGGGTCTACGGGACGGTCTCGCCGGTGAATGAGCAGGTGCATATAACCGGACCGGGGGGCATCGTGGAGTATTACCACCGTCCGGGGGACCTCCTCAAAAACGAGTGGACCGACGCGCCGGTGGTGCTGGACGGGAAGGGCGGCTGGAGCGTCAATGTGGACTGGCTGGTGGGCGGGCCGAAGACGATATACGCCTTTTGCCTCCGGGATCCCACCATGACGGCGCTGGCCACGTGCAAAGTCACCATCGAGGGCTTTGATATCGAGCCGGATACGAAGGTCATGGCGGATCTTGACAGCGGGGACAAGGTGCTGGGGCTCATACCCGTCACGGTGAAGAACAACAACGGGTACGCTATCGGAGAGGGCGAGACGGAGCTGGAGGTACGCGTCACGGGGACGTGCCCGGAGGACGCGGGGACGGTGTATATGTGGAATTACGGGAATCCGATGCTCACGGCATTCTCCGGGACTTTCCCCTACGGGTCCGTCTTTTCGGGCGAGCCCGTGGAGCTGAGCTGCTCGTACTACAACCCCGCATCCAGCATCGGCGCGGACATGCTAAAGCCCGGGCGGATCTACCGGATGACGATAGAGGGGACACTGACGGATTCGGACAGGCGTCAGTACACGCGGCAGAGAAAGATCGATCTCCTGTCCTCCTGGACTGAGGAGGGGTTCACGGTGGGGGACCCGGAGGCCGACGGGTTTGTGCTGGCGGTGAAGACGGACTTCACGGCGACCTTCCAGGTGACGGACGCGGCGAAATTCAAGGACGCGACGGATCTTGAGTGGACGTCAAGCTGCTTGAGCCGCCACAGAATAAGCATCGAGCTTGAATGCGAGCTGAACAAGGACTGGAACGCCTACTGGCAGCGGCCAAACACCGAGACAAATACCCCGGAAAATATATGCCCCAGCTGCCGCGGCTCCGGGTGCGCGGCGTGCTGCAACACGGGGCTGGAGCTGGACGGGGACTTTTACAGGCGGCACTTCGCAGGCTACAGCTATTTTGTCGGCTACGGCGCCGTCCGGAACGGCAGATACGAGATCAACACCGGTATGGCCCGGCTGCAAATGGGCGACTGGCTGGCGGTGATGTTCATCAGCGAGCAGTCCAGGAGCGCCACGGCGCGGCTGGAGATCATCGACTCCTACCCGCCGTGTCTGAGCGGCGACACGCCCATCACCATGGCGGACGGGTCGACGCGGCCGCTGCGGGAGCTGCACTTCGGGGACCGGGTGCTCTCCGGGAGCGGGGAGGCCACGGGGGTGATCTCCGTCTCACGGGGGAGGATGCACCACTTCCATACGCTGTACACGTTTGACGACGGCACGGTGATCGACGAGAGCGCGGATCACAGGTTTTACAACGTCGACCTGGGGTACTGGGCGTGGCTGAAGGATTGGCGGATCGGGGACCGGGCGCGGAAGGTGGACGGGTCCGCAACGGCTCTGTTGAGCCGGGAGCGGGTGGACGAGCCGGCGGAGTGCTTCGGGCTGTGGACTGAGAGCCGGGACTACTGGGCCGGGGGGTTACTCTCCGGGGAGACGATGGCGAATCAGCGGCTGCTGGCGGAGGCTTCGGCGGAGCTGGCGGCGGAGATGCTGGGGAGTCTGGAGCCGGAGATGATCCGGGAGATGATGGGAGGCGATCGTGATGATCTATGATAACTGGGATATGTTCGGCGCGGCGTGCCCCTGCGGGATCGGCTTTGAGAGCCGGCACGCCAGGGCCGTGGCGCTGAGGACGCCCGGGGGCAAGCGCCTTGTCCGGGCCGCCGGGACTGGCGGCGGGGGGCTGGAGCGGTGGATGACCGGGGCGATGCTGGAGTACGGGCGGCTGGGCCGGTGTGTGGCCTGGCGGCTGGAGGAGCTGGTCGTAAGGCTCACGCCGCTGGTCCTCCCCCTTGGGGGATTGCCCTTTGTTATTCAGCTGAGTTTAAGGCTGGCGGTGTTTCTCGCCCTCTCAGCCCTGGCAAAGGCCCTTTTGCCCGAGCGCCGGCGCTGGCACGGGGCGGAGCACCAGGTTTTAAACTGCCTCCGGGACGGGCGGGTGATGTCCGTGGGCGCGGCGATGAGTGAGCCGGTGCTGCTGGATACCTGCGGGACCGTGGGCGGGTTTTGGGTCAACTTCGCGGGGATCGCGGCGGCGAGCCTTATCCATACGCCCTGGGTAGTTGTGGACGCGCTGGCGGCCATTGTGGCGGCCTCCGCGCTCCAGGTGCTCTTGGAACGGTGCTGGGACAAGCTCGTGCCCCTGCGGCGGGAGCAACGGGGGCTGATTGCCCGGGGGCTTGTCCGGGTGGGGCTTTGGTATCAGCGGCTGTGCGTGGCGGCGCCGCGGCAGTATGAGATCGAGGACGCCCTGGAGGCCCTGCGGGCGGTGCAGGACAGGGAGAAGGCGAGGAGGCGGAAGCGATGAAGACGCTTTGTATTCTCACCGCCAAGTCGCTTCTCTCCGGGACGGCGCGGTCGGGCGTGGGCGAGGTCGCGGACAGTGTGGCCAACGTGATGACGGACCGGTACCGGGTGACGGTGGTGTGTCCGGACGGGGACAGCGTGTACATACGCATGGCGGACAACCTCACGGAGCGCCGGGACGGCGTGCGGCGGTGCCGGCTGTTTGGGGTGGATTACATTCTGGTGGAGCGGGCGGCGTGGCCGGAAAGGGCCGTGCGGGCCGTAGAGGAGCTGGGACCGGATATTCTGCACTCCTTTGCGTGGCCGGAGATATTGCCGGAAAACTGTGGTCGGAAGGTGATTACCGTGGAGGGGACGCCGGTGGTACACGGGGACGGTTCTTTAGTCTCACCTTCGCTGCGCTCGGTGCAACAAAAAAACCGTCCCCTTTGTACCACCTCCTCAGAAGACTGGGACGTTGTTTGCAGCGTGTCGGAGGCCCACGCAAGGGAGCTGAGCGCTGCGCTGAGGCTGCCGGTCCGAGGCGTCACCAACGGGCTCCTGACGCCGGTGTATGCGCCGGAGCGGGGGCTGATGATCGAGGCGGCCTACTCGGCGGAGGACCATGCCGGGAAGGCGCTTTGCAAGAGGCGGCTCCTCCGGGACTATGGCATCGAGGGGGACCCGTGCGTGTTCCTCTTCATGGCGCGGCTCGTGCCGGAGAAGGGGGTTGACGCGGCGCTGGAGGCGGTACACGCCATCCGGGACGCCGGGGGCGTCACTTTATTCGTCGGGCGGGGAGACCCGGCCCTGGAGGCCCGTGTGGGGGCGCTGATGCGCTCCGACGGGGCGATCTGGGCCGCCCGGTGGGCCAATCCCGTCCAGGGCGTGGGCCTGCTGGCCGGGGCGGATTTCCTCTTAAACCCCGTGACGTATGAGCCGTGCGGGCTGACGGCGATGAAGGCCGCCAGGTTCGGGACAATCCCCATTACCACCCTGGCCGGAGGGCTGGGGGACAACATGGACGAGGAGATCGCGGTCGTGATCCGCGACGGGCTGCCGGAGGCCATTGGGAGGGCGTTTGAGCTGTACCGGGATAAGGACGCGCTGGCGGCAAAGCGGACCGCGGGAATGGGCCGGGATTTCTCCTGGCGCACCCGGCGGGCGGGATATCTGGAGGTATATGAAATATGAGACATCTTGCGATCATCTGTGACGGCAACAGGCGGTGGGCCAGGGCCAACGGCCTGCCGGCGGAGGCGGGGCACACCCAGGGGATCACGGTCATTGGGCGCTGCTGTGACTGGGCCATTGGCGCCGGCGTGCCGTATCTCACCGTCTACGCCTTTTCGACCGAGAATTGGAGACGGTCAAAGACGGAGTTAAACCACCTCCATAATCTGATCCGGACGTATTTTGAGAGCAACAAGGGCTGGTATGTGGCCCGAGGCGTCCGGGTGTGCTTCCGCGGCCGGCGGGATCGTGTCCCGGCGGATGTGGTGGAGGTCATGGAGGACATGGAGGCCGCCACGGCGGAGGGAACCGCCCTGGTGCTTAATATCTGCGTGGACTACGGCGGGCGGGATGAGATCGCCCGGGCTGTGGAGGCCGGGGCGCAGACGCGGGAGGAGCTGGACGCGGCGCTTATGTGGGCGCCGGAGCCGGACGTGATCCTCCGGACCGGGGGACAGATGAGGCTCAGCGGGTTCCTCCTGTGGCAGTGCGCTTACTCGGAGCTTGTCTTTACGGACACGATGTTCCCGGCGCTGGAGGCCGGGGAGCTGGACCGCGTGGCCGCGGAGTTTGAGCGGCGGACGCGCAATTACGGGAGGTAGCCATGATCAAGCTGTTTGTGGGCCACCGGCGGGCGGACATCGCGCCGGAGAGGCTTCAGGAGATGACCGCGGCGGCGGTGGAGAGCGTCCGGGCGCAGCTCCGGGAGGAGCGGGGCGAGGACGTGGAGATCGAGGCCGTGGACAGCTATGACGGCATGGTGGAGGGGCGGGATCTCATCTACCTGCCCGACACTCTCCGGGAGTGGGGGGAGCTCAATTATCCCCGCTGGGAGGAGATAAAGGACCGGGTGCCGGACGTGCCCTCCGTGTGGGAGCGGCCGGCCGAGGAGAAGCCCAAGGTGGAGACGCAGAAGATCTCACTGCCCAGGTACAAGCTGGTAACACGCGGTGTCCCGTGGCAGAGGGCAAAAATTTGAAAGGAGAAAAAGGTATGGAAACGGTAAACAAGATCAAGCTGTGGGTCGCGGCGCTGGGCGGGGTGCTCACGGGGCTCTGGGGGTGGATGGGATGGCTCGTGGTGGGCTGGATCGTCTGCATGGTGCTGGACTACGTGACCGGGTGCGTGGGCGCGTGGCTCACGGGGGAGTGGTCCAGCGAGAAGGCCCGTGCCGGGGCGCGGCACAAGCTGGGCATGGTCTGGGTGGTGCTGGTGTCCGCCGGGACGGACCTGGTCCTATGGGCGGTATTGACGTTTCTGCCCGTCATCAGCCTCCCCTTTGACTTCAGGGGGCTTGTGACGCCGGTGGTGCTGGTGTGGTACATCATCACGGAGCTGGGGAGCGTGGCGGAGAACGCCGTGGCCCTGGGCGCGCCGGTGCCCAAGTGGCTGCCGAAGCTCCTGGCCATCGGCAAGAGCGCCGTGGACAAGGCCGGGGACGCCATGACGCAGGAGGCCCCGGAGACGGAGGAGCACCATGAAGGCAGTTGATAAGGTCCTGAATTTGGCTTTAGCTGAGGTCGGATACCTGGAGAAGGCATCGATTTTCCAGCTGGACGACAAGACGGCCAACGCGGGGAATGGAAACTGGACCAAGTACGCCCGGGATCTGGACGCCATTGGGTTCTTCAACGGGAAGAAGCAGGGATATTCCTGGTGCGCGGTGTATGCGATCTGGCCCTTTGTGGAGGCGTTTGGGGCCGCGCTCACCATGAAGCTGCTGGGCCTTCCGAAGAAGAGCTCGGCGGCGGGGGTGAAGAGCCTGGCAGGGTACTTCAAGGCCGCGGGCCGCTTCTTCGCCGCGCCGCAGCCGGGGGACTTCATATTCTTCTACACCAAGGACCTCACCGGATGGGCCCATGTGGGGCTCGTGGAGCGTGTGGAGGACGGGAAGGTGTACACCGTCGAGGGGAACACCTCCGGGGCGTCCGGCGTCGTCTCCAACGGCGGGGGCGTGGCGAGGAAGAGCTACGCGCTGACATACAACCGCATCGCCGGCTACGGGCGGCCCAACTGGGGGCTTGTGCCGGCGGAGGAAGAGGAAAACGAGAAAGGAGAAGAAACGATGTACAACACCATTGAGGAGATCGAGCAGCATGAGCCCTGGGCCGCGCCGACGGTGCGCAAGCTCATAGCCCGCGGCGCCATTGCCGGCACCACCGGCCAGACCGACGAGAACGGCTTCCCCGTCTCCCTCGCCCTCGATTACACCACCCTCCGCGTCCTGGTCATCCACGACAGGATGGGATTGTACGGTGATTGACGGACGATGGGGAATGGGGGCGGGGGGAGTGAACGTGGGATGACTGCATGGTTATCGATACCTTCGATCCCTCAGTCGCTTCGCGACAGCTCCCCTTACGAAGGGGAGCCTACGCCCCCCGGGAGGGTTCCGAAGA
>CANQSD010000086.1 GCA_947626385.1 uncultured Oscillospiraceae bacterium
TCCTCGCGGCGGTTATCGTCCTGTGGGCGCTGGTCGTATCGCTGTGGGCGGTGGACGCTTCCCTGTTGGGGTGCGTCCTCGGCGGGGCCGTGTCCGCCGCGGCCTTCTTCCTCCGGGGGAACGGCCTCACGGCGGCCGCCATGCTGTCGGCGGGCCTGTGCTGCGCGGGACTGGCGATCTTCTGCTTTTTCGGATGTAAGGCGGTCACAAAAGGGGCCCTGTGGCTGACGAAAAAGACGGCGTCAGGCGTCAAACATCTGTTTATGGGAAAGGAGACGGCATGATGAACAAAACGGCAAAAATCTGGCTGACCGCCGCCGCGGTCCTCATTTTACTCGGCATAGTTCTTTTTACAGTCGCCATAGCCGCCGGCGGCTGGGATCTTAATAAGCTGGGGTCGGTCGCCTATACCACCAACACCTATGAGCCCGGCAGCGATTTTCAAAACATCTCAATAGACGTGGAAACTACCGAGATCGAGTTCGTCCCCTCGGAGGACGGGACCTGCAGGGTCGTCTGCTTCGAGGACGAAAAGGTGAAGCACACCGTCTCCGTACAAAACGGCACGCTGACCGTCAAAACGGTGGATACCCGCAAGTGGTATGAACACATTTCCGTCTCCTTTACAAGCCCGAAGCTGACGGTCTATTTGCCGCAAAGCGCCTACGGCACTCTGACGGTCAAAACAGATACGGGCGATATGACGATCCCGGAGGATTTCTCATTCGATACCCTCAGCATTGAAGGCGATACCTGCGATGTGACCTGCTGCGCGTCCGCCGGGGAGTGGGTGGAGATCGACCTGAGCACCGGCGCGATCGCCCTGGAGGGCGTGACGGCGGGGGAAATGAGGCTGAAAACGGACACGGGCCGCGTTCGGGTGCGCCGCGCGGCGGTCGGCGAAGGTATCCGGGTCGAAACGGACACGGGCCGGGTGACGCTCGAGGATGTGACCTGTCAAGCCCTCGACGCGAAGAGCGACACCGGCTCCATAACCCTTACAAACGTGGTCGCGTCCGGGAAATTGACCGTCGAAACCGACACCGGGGACATAGCCCTTGACGACTGCGACGCCGCGGAGCTCTCCGTTGAAACCGACACCGGCGACGTCACGGGCCGGCTTCTGTCGGACAAGATCTTCCTCACCGACACCGGCACAGGCCGCGTCAGCGTCCCCCCATCCACCACCGGCGGCAAATGCCGGATCAAAACGGCCACGGGAGACATCCGGGTGGAGGTCAGGTGACCGCCCTCTTGCAATCCCGCCGGGAATGTGGTATCTTATCCCTATCAAACATGTTTCCCGGAGGTGCGCCATGACGCTTTATGAAAAATCCCAGGCGATCCTGGAGCTGCCGGCGGTGCTTTCCATGCTGGCGGCCGAGGCGGTCAGCGACGGGGCCAAGGAGGCCGCGCTGGCGCTGACGCCCGCGTCCGACCGGGCGGAGGCGGAGCGGCGGCTTCAGGAGACGACGGACGCCAGGGAGATGATGACGCTCTACGCCGCGCCCTCCTTCGCCGGGGTGAAGGACATCCGGGACAGCCTCAAGCGCGCCGACGCCGGCGGGATGCTGAACACAAAGGAGCTTACCGAGATCGCCCAGGTCCTCCGGGAGGCCCGTGGGGCCATCGCCTACGCCTCGGGGAGCGAGAAGGGCGCGGGGTCCATCGGCTATCTCTTCTCCTCCCTCCACGCCAACAAATATCTGGAGGAGAAGATCACCAATTCCATCATCGGCGAGGGGGAGCTGGCCGACTCCGCCTCCCCGGAGCTTGCGGACATCCGCCGCGCCATGCGTGTGGCGGGGAGCAAGGTCCGGGAGGCGTTGCAGAAGATCATCACCTCCCCGTCCTACCAAAAGGCCCTCCAGGAGCCCATCATCACCGTGAAAAACGGCCGCTACGTGGTGCCGGTGAAGGCCGAGCACAAGGGGGCCGTGCCGGGGCTCACTCACGACATCTCCGCCTCCGGCCAGACCCTGTTCATCGAGCCCATGAGCGCCGTGAAGGCCAATAACGAGATCCGGGAGCTCCTGGCCCGTGAGGAGCGGGAGATCGAGCGCATCCTGCGGGAGCTTTCCGCCGAGGCGTCGGACTTCGGGGAGAGCATCGCCCTCGACTATAACCTCCTCACCCAGCTGGACCTCATCTTCGCCAAGGCCAAGCTCAGCTATAAGCTCAATTGCGTCTGCCCGGAGCTTTCCGAGAAGGGCGAGCTGGTCCTTAGGAAGGCCCGCCACCCCCTTTTGAAGCAGTCCGAGGCCGTGCCCATCGACATCGAGCTCGGCGGGGACTTCGACACGCTGGTCATCACCGGCCCCAACACCGGCGGCAAGACGGTGAGCCTCAAGACCCTGGGGCTTTCCTGCCTCATGGCCCAGTGCGGCCTCCACATCCCCGGCGGGGACGGCTGTCGGGTGCCCCTTTTTGACAAGGTTTTGGCGGACATCGGCGACGAGCAGTCCATCGAGCAGTCCCTGTCCACCTTCTCCTCCCACATGACCAACATCGTGGGCATCCTCTCGGAGTGCGGGGAGGGGTCCCTGGTGCTCTTTGACGAGCTGGGCGCGGGCACGGACCCGGCGGAGGGCGCGGCCCTGGCCGTGGCTATCATCGAGTACGCCCGGTCCGTGGGGGCGCGCATCGCCGCCACCACCCACTACGCGGAGCTGAAGATCTACGCCATGACGGAAAAGGGCGTGATGAACGCCTCCTGCGAATTTGACGTGAAGACCCTCAAGCCCACCTACAAGCTCCTCATGGGCATCCCCGGCAAGTCCAACGCCTTCGCCATCTCCGAGCGCCTCGGCCTCCCCGGCCACATCATCGACGACGCCCGCCGGCGCATGGACAAGGGGGACGTGGACTTCGAGGAGGCCCTTACCAAGCTGGAGGAGAACCGCAAGGACGCGGAAACAAAGCGTGAGGAGGCCGCCGCCGCCCTCAGGCAGGCCAAGGCGGAGTTGGACAGCGCCGAGGAGACGCGCCGGCGCGCCGAGGAGGAGCGGCTTAAATTCACCAAAAACGCCCGGAGCGAGGCCGACCGCATCCTGGAGGACGCCAAGCGCGCCGCCGACGAGGCGTTCCGGGACATCGAGCGCCTGCGCCGGGAGGCGGCGTCGGACACCGACTGGCAGCGCTTCAACGAGGCCAAGGCCGCCCTCCGGCAGGGCCTCAACGCGGCCCAGGAGAAGGTGACGCCGGAGCGCGCCGCCCCGGTGGAGCGGGAGCGCACCCGTGACGCGGTGAAGGGCGACACGGTGGAGATCCTCTCCATCGGCTCCAAAGCGGAGGTCCTGAACGTCAAGCCCGACGGCACCCTGGAGCTCCAGGCCGGCATTATGAAGGTCACCGCCCGCCAGAGCGAGGTCCGGGTGGTGGAGGGCGAAAAGGTGAAATTCAAGCCCGCTGCCGTCTCCGTCCCCGCCTCCGGCGGCAGCGCCAAGGCGGAGCTGGACGTCCGGGGCATGACGGCGGACGAGACGGTGGCGCTTTTGGAGCGCTTCATCGACAACGCCCAGCTGCGGCACTTAAACCAGGTGACGGTCATCCACGGCAAGGGCACCGGCGTTTTACGGAAGGCCGTCCAGGACACCCTCAAGCGCTCCAAACAGGTGAAAAGCTACCGCCTGGGCCGTTTCGGAGAGGGCGAGAGCGGCGTCACCATCGTGGAGATCAAGTAATAAACGGCCTTGTCCAAGGGGTTTTGTCAAAATCGCACTAAAATTTTCAGTTTTGAGGCCAATATTCAACACTATTATTCATTGACTGGACGAGCCCCTTTTTGATAAAATGTGGTCAGCAATGTTGATGGAGCCGCGCGGCCAAGCCGCACGAATTTAAGGAGGGGCAACCATGTTTGTTAAGACAGTTGAGGTCAAAAACCAGGTCGGCCTTCGCGCTCGTCCCGCGACCTTCTTCACCCAGAAGGCCAATGAGTTCAAGTGCCAGGTCTGGATCGAGAAGGGCGACCGCCGCGTCAACGCCAAGAGCCTCCTGGGCGTCCTGTCTCTGGGCGTCATCAAGGGTATGTCCGTGTCCATCGTCGCCGACGGCGAGGACGAGGAGCGCGCCGTGGAGACCCTGTGCGAGCTCATCTCCCGGGATTTCGCCGAGTAAGTGAATTTTGAAGCATAAAACGGCCTGTTTCAAGAAAATCTGAAACAGGTCGCTTTGCTATACCTGAAGCCGGAAAGGAGGACCCCCGGTGGAACTGAATCCCAAGCTTCCGGAGCTGCGCGAGAAGGCCGCGGCGCTCCCCTTAAAGCCCGGCTGCTACATCATGCGCGCCAGGGACGGCACGGTCATCTATGTGGGGAAGGCCAAGGCCCTGCGCAATCGGGTGAGCTCCTATTTCCACGGCTCCCACAACGCCAAGACCGAGGCCATGATCGCCAACATCGACACCTTCGAGGTCATCATCGCCAAGTCCGAGTTCGAGGCGCTGGTCCTGGAGAACTCCCTCATCAAGCACCACACGCCCAAGTACAACATCCTCTTAAAGGACGACAAGGGCTATCCCTTCGTGCGCCTGGACGTGAAGTCCCGGTATCCCCGCTTCTCCATCGCCTCCCGGCGCGCGAAGGACGGCGCGGAGTATTTCGGCCCCTTCGGGTCCCGCGGCAACACCAAGGCGGCGCTGGAGATGCTCCTGAAGGCGTTGAAGCTCCCCACCTGCTCCCGGCGCTTCCCCAGAGATTTGGGGAAGGAGCGGCCCTGCCTCAACCACCACATGGGCGTCTGCGACGCCTGGTGCCGAGGCGTGCTCACCGAGGAGGACTACCGCGCCCGCGTGGACGAGGCCGTCATGGTCCTCAAGGGCCGGGGCCGGGAGCTGACGGCGCGACTGACGGAGCGCATGAACGCCGCCGCCGAGGACCTGCGCTTCGAGGAGGCGGCGCGCCTTCGGGACACGGTGAAGGCCCTGGCCCTTTTGGAGACGCGCCAGACGGTGCTCAATAAGGGCGCCTCGGACACCGACGCCCTGGGCGTCTTCTCCGGCCAGGTCAAGTCCGCCTTCGCCGTCCTCCACTACGTCCAGGGCCAGCTTCTGGCCAAGGACTGCGAGCTTTTCGACGACCCCCTGGGGGAGCCGGCGGAGAGCCTGTCCCTGCTGGTGCGCCAGTATTACGGGGACGCGGACCTCATCCCCTCCCGTGTGCTCCTCCCCGCCGAGACGGAGGACATGGAGGAGCTCCAGCGGTTCCTCACCGAGAAGGCCGGCCACGCCGTGGCCGTCACCGTCCCCCAGCGGGGCATGTACCGGGAATTCCTCACCGCCGCCGCCGACAACGCCCGTGAGGAGGTGGAGCGCAACACCACCGCCACGGAGCGGGTGTCCAAGACCGCCCAGTGGCTGGGGGAGGCCCTGGGCCTCAAGGCCCCGCCGGAGCGGGTGGAGAGCTTCGACATCTCCAACACCGGCGCGGACGACGTGGTAGCCTCCATGGTGGTCTTCGTGGGCGGCAGGCCAAAAAAGAGCGACTATAAGAAATTCAAGATGAAGACCGTGGAGGGCCAGGACGACTACGGCTCCATGCGGGAGGCCGTGGGCCGGCGCTTTACCCGGTACGTCGCCGGGGATCCGGGCTTTTCCGCCCTCCCGGACCTTCTCCTCATCGACGGCGGGGACAAGCACGCCACCGTGGCCAAGGAGACGCTGGACGCCTTAGGCGTCACGGTGCCCATCTTCGGCATGGTGAAGGACGACCGCCACCGCACCCGCGCCCTGGTCACCCCCGAGGGGCGGGAGATCTCCATCCAGGCAAACCCGGCGGCCTTCGCCTTCATCGGGAACATCCAGGAGGAGACGCACCGCTTCGCCATCGAGTACCACCGGTCCCTGCGCTCGAAGCGCGTGAAAAAGTCCGGCCTCGACGGCATCCCCGGCGTGGGGGAGAAGCGCAAGGCGGAGCTTTTGAAGAAATTCAAGAGCATCAAGGCCATCGAGGCCGCGAGCCTTGAGGATTTGGCCGCCGCGGTCCCCCAAAACGCCGCGAAAGCCGTCTACGAGCATTTCCACAAAGAGGAAAAGGAGGAGGAAGCGTGAGAGTCATCACCGGCACGGCCCGGGGCCGCACCCTGCGGGAGCCCGCCAATATGGACGTCCGCCCCACCACCGGCAAGGTGAAGGAGGCCATGTTCAACATCCTCCAGTTTAGGCTGGAGAACGCCCGGGTCCTGGACCTCTTTGCCGGCACGGGGCAGCTGGGCATCGAGGCGCTGAGCCGCGGGGCGGCCTCCTGCGTTTTCGTGGACCGCTCGCCGGAGAGCCTGAAGCTCGTCCGGGAGAATCTGCGCGCCACGGGCCTGGCGGACCGGGCCACGGTGGTCAAAAGCGACTCTTTGGCGTATCTGGAGCAGGCCCGTGGCTTCGACCTTATCTTCATGGACCCGCCCTACGCCGAGAAATTTCTGGAAACCGCGCTGAATCTCGTGGAGAGGTTTGACATTCTCAATAAAAATGGTATAATTATGTGTGAAAGCGACAGGACCCGGACCCTGCCGGAGCTGCCGGGGGACCGGTATACCCGCCGGGAGTACCTTTACGGCCGGGTGAAGCTCACCGTTTACGGGAGGAACGACCTATGAAGATCGCCGTCTACCCCGGCTCCTTCGACCCCATCACCCTGGGGCACCTGAACATCATCAAAAGGGCCTCCCGTCTTTTCGACAAGGTCATCGTCTGCGTGGCGGTGAACTCCTCCAAGCGCCCCCGCTTCTCCATGGAGGAGCGGACGGACTTCGTCCGCCGTGTCATCGGCAAATACGGCAACGTGGAGGCCGCCTCCTTCGACGGGCTTTTGGTGGATTTTGCCAAGTCCCGGGGGGCCAATTTCATTGTCAAGGGCCTGCGGGCCGTGTCGGACTTCGAGATGGAGTTCCAAATCGCCCTTCTCAACAAAAAGCTGGCCCCGGAGATCGAGACGGTCTTTCTGACCGCGGACGAGAAGTATACATACCTCTCCTCCACCATCGCCCGGGAGATGGCCATGTACAACGCCGATATTTCCAAGGTCGTCCCGCGGGAGATCGCCCGGGACGTCCTGGATAAGCTCTCAAAATAAAAGAAGAAAGAGGTACATTCGTATGGGTAACGACGTGCAGCAACTGTTGGACATGCTCTACAATATGATCACCGACGCCTGGGGCCTGCCTCTGGGGGCGGAGAAGTGCGTCATCGAGCGGGACAAGGTCCTGGACCTTCTGGACGAGATCAAGGCCCAGCTCCCCGGCGAGCTTGCCGAGGCGCGGCGTCTTGTGGCGGCTAGGACCGAGTATGTGAACAACGCCAAGCGCGAGGCCGAGTCCCTGCGCCGCGTGGCGGAGCAGAAGGCCCGCCAGATGGTGGACCAGGAGGAGATCGTCCGCGCCGCCCGCCAGCGCGCCAATGAGATCGTCACCGCCGCCGAGCAGAAATCCGCCGAGCTGCGCCGCGTCGCCAACGACTACGCCGACGACGCCCTCCGCCGCACCGAGGAGGCCATCGCCGAGGCCCTCGGCGAGGTCCGCGACTCCCGCTCCCG
>CANQSD010000087.1 GCA_947626385.1 uncultured Oscillospiraceae bacterium
CCCCGTCCCCGCTCTTTTTTATTGACAACCGCCCCATTTGGGTATATGTTCTGTTGAGAAAGAGGGTGCGGTCGATGACGGTTGAAGAGGCGCTGGGGTTTATTCACTCCAGGAGGCACGGGGGGCCGGAGCTTTCGCGGATGCGGGCGGTGCTGGGCAGGCTCGGGGACCCGGACCGGCGGGTGAAATATGTGCACGTGGCGGGGACCAACGGGAAGGGGTCCGTGACGGCCATGTGCGACAGCATTTTGCGCGCGGCGGGATATCGGGTGGGAATGTTCACCTCCCCCTATGTCCGGCGGTTCAATGAGCGCATCCGGGTGGACGGGGAGGACATCCCCGATGGGGACCTCGCGGCGGTGACGGAGCGTGTGAAGGGCGCGCTGGGGGAATTTACCGACCGGGTCGCGGAATTTGAGCTGGTGACGCTCATCGGGCTTACGTATTTTGCCGACCGGGACTGCGATCTTGCGGTGCTGGAGGTGGGCATGGGCGGCGTCCACGACGCCACCAACGTGATAGAGGCCAGCGAGGCGGCGGTCTTTACCGCCATTGGTCTGGACCACACCCAGTATCTGGGGAACACCGTGGAGGAGATCGCCGCCGTGAAGGCGGGCATCCTCAAGCCGGGGACCAGCGCCGTGGCATATGCGGACCCCGGCGGCGTGATTGGCGACGCCTGCCGGCGGATGGGCGTGGAGCTCACGCTGGCGGATTTTGACGCCTTGCACGTGAAATCCGCCGGCCCGCGGGGCGCGGTCTTCGATTTCGGGGGCCTGCGGGATCTGCGCATCCTCCTGGCGGGGACCTATCAGCCGCAAAACGCCGCTCTGGCGGTGACGGTCATGGGCGCCCTTCAAAAGCGCGGCTGGGCCGTCAGGGAGGAGCACATCCGCGCGGGGCTTGCGGGCGCCGAGTGGCCGGGACGGTTCGAGACGGTGCGGGAGTGGCCACTTTTCATCATCGACGGCGGGCACAACCCCCCGGCGGTGGAGGCCACGGCGCGGTCGCTTAAAGAGGTCTATCCGGGGCAGAAATTCGTCTTCGTCCTCGGCGTCATGCGGGACAAGGACGTGGACGGCATCCTGGAGCGGCTCCTGCCGCTGGCCGAGCGCTTCGTCTGCGTGGCCCCGCCGGTCCCGCGAGCCCTGGCGGCGGCGGAGCTGGCCGCGAAAGTGCGCCGGCTTGGCGTGGAGGCCGAGACGGCCATGTCCGTCACTGAGGGGGCGAGGCTGGCCATGGAGCTTGCGGGGGAGCGGGGGGCGGTGTGCGCCCTGGGGTCCCTCTACATCCTGGAGGAGGCCAGACAGGCGGCCCGGGATTAGTCAAAAAGAACCACGTTGACGCGTCCCCGAGCCGAAAAAAGAGTAGAGTTGCGGCTTGCAAAGCGCCGGGGTTTCAGGTATAATAGGTTTGTTGTGTTTCCAATGGCGGAAGGACGCGTTGAGGGCTCTTTCGCCGTTGGCGCGTTCCCGGTTCTTGTATAGAAGAAGGGAAGGGATCAGGATCATGAGCAAATACATTTTCGTCACCGGCGGCGTGGTCTCCGGGCTCGGCAAGGGCATCACGGCGGCGTCGCTGGGCAGACTTCTGAAGGCACGGGGCCTCAAGGTGGCGGCGCAGAAGCTGGACCCCTACATCAACGTGGACCCCGGCACCATGAGCCCCTATCAGCACGGGGAGGTCTTTGTGACCGAGGACGGGGCGGAGACGGACCTGGACCTGGGGCACTATGAGCGGTTCATCGACGAGGACCTCAATAAGTTCTCCAACCTCACCACCGGCAAGGTCTACGCCAGCGTTATCGGCAAGGAGCGCCGGGGCGAGTATCTGGGCCACACCGTCCAGGTCATCCCCCACATCACCGACGCCATCAAGGAATTCATCTATTCCGTGGGGAAGAAGACCAACGCCGACGTGGTCATCACAGAGATCGGCGGCACCGTGGGCGACATCGAGTCCCAGCCTTTCCTGGAGGCCATCCGCGAGGTGGGCCTGGAGGTGGGGCAGGAGAACCGCCTTTACATCCACGTGACGCTGGTGCCGTATTTGAGAGCCAGCGGCGAGCACAAATCCAAGCCCACCCAGCACTCCGTCAAGGAGCTCCTGGGCCTGGGCATCAACCCGGATATCATCGTCCTTCGGTGCGACGAGCACATCGAGGACGAGGGCATCTTCAACAAGATCGCCCATTTTTGCAACGTAAAGCCCGACTGCGTCATTGAGAACGTGACCCTGCCGGTCCTCTATGAAGCGCCGCTGATGCTGGAGGAGAAGCACTTCTCCGACGTGGTCTGCCGGGAGCTGAAGCTCGACGCCCCCGCGCCGGACCTCACCGAGTGGCGGGAGCTGGTGGAGCGCATCAAGAACCTCCACAAGACCGTCACCATCGGCCTTGTGGGCAAGTATGTCCAGCTCCATGACGCGTACCTCTCCGTTTCCGAGGCCCTGCGCCACGCGGGCTTCGCGTTGGGGGCGAAGGTGGAGATCCAATGGATCGACTCGGAGACCATCACCGAGGAAAATTATAAGGACGTGCTGGGCTCTCTCCAGGGCATCATCGTCCCCGGCGGCTTCGGTCAGCGGGGCATCGAGGGCATGATCCTGGCCGCCCGGTACGCACGGGAGACGAAGACGCCGTATTTCGGCATCTGTCTCGGGATGCAGATCATGTGCATCGAGTACGCCAGGGGCGTGCTGGGCTGGGCGGACGCCAACTCCCGGGAGTTTGACGAGGCCAGCACCCACAAGGTCATCGACTTCATGCCCGGCCAGAACGACCAGATCGACAAGGGCGGCACGCTGAGGCTTGGCGCGTGGCCCTGCCACATCCGCATGAACACCACCATGGAGCGGTGCTACCGCACCCAGCGCATCACCGAGCGCCACCGGCACCGCTACGAGTTCAACAACGAATATTACATGGACTACGAGTCCGCGGGCCTCGCCTTCTCCGGGATGAGCCCGGACGGGCGGCTTGTGGAGACGGTGGAGATCCCCGGCCACGACTTTTACGTGGGCGTGCAGTACCACCCGGAGTTCAAGTCCCGGCCCAACAAGGCCCATCCGCTGTTTCTGGGCTTCGTGGAAGCGGCCCTGAATAAGTAAAAGGAGAGGTTCCTATGTGCGGTATTGTGGGATTCACCGGTACGCGCAAGGCCGCGCCCGTGCTCATCGACGGCTTGCGGCGGCTTGAGTACAGAGGCTACGACTCCGCCGGCATCGCCGTGGCGGACGGGGAAAGGATCAACGTCGCCAAGGTCAAGGGCTATGTGAAGAACCTCTCGGAGATGACCCACGACGGCGCGGATATTGAGGGCGTCCTTGGCGTGGGCCACACCCGCTGGGCCACCCACGGCGCGCCCAACGACATAAACGCCCACCCCCATATGTCCGCCGACGGGCGCTTCGCCGTGGTCCACAACGGCATCATCGAAAATTACGCCGCCTTGCGCGCGGAGCTCACCGCTCGCGGCGTCAAATTCCTCTCGGACACGGACACCGAGGTGGTGGCCCACCTTTTGGAGCTTTACTACGACGGCGACGCCAAGCGGGCCTTCATGAAGGCCGCCGCGCGGCTGGAGGGGTCCTACTCCCTGGGCGTCGTGTGCCTGGAGGGGTCCGGGCGGCTCTTCGCCATGCGGGAGCAAAGCCCGCTGATTTTAGGGCTCGGGGTGGGGGAGAACTACTTCGCCTCCGACGTGGCGGCGCTGGTGCCCCACACCAAGAACGTCATTTACCTGGACGACGGGGAGTTTGCCGAGCTCACCCCCGACGCCGTCACCGTCTACGACGTGCGGGGCCGCGAGGTTGCCAAGCCCGTCAGCCGCGTCACCTGGGACGTGGAGGCCGCCGAGAAGGGCGGCTACGAGCACTTCATGCTCAAGGAGATCATGGAGCAGCCGGCCTGCTTCAAGGCCACCGTGGAGCCGCGCATCCAGGACGGGCGCATTGTCTTTGAAAATTTCGACCTCTCCGACGAGGAGCTCCACAGCATAAATCGCGTCATCATCACCGCCTGCGGCTCGGCGGGGTACGCCGGGCAGGTGGGCCGGTACGTCTTAGAGGAGCTTTGCCGCATCCCCGTGGCGGTGGAGCTGGCCAGCGAGCTGCGCTACAGAAACCCCATCATCGACGAACATACCCTTCTCATCGTCATCTCCCAGTCCGGCGAGACGGCGGACACCATCGCCGCCATGCGCGAGTGCAAGCAAAGGGGCGCGCGTGTCCTCGCCATCGTCAACGTGGTGGGGAGCACCATCGCCAAGCTGGCCGACCACGTCATCTACACCTGGGCCGGCCCGGAGATCGCCGTTGCCACCACCAAGGGCTACACCACCCAGGTCGCCGTGCTGGATATGCTGGCTGTTTATCTGGCCGACCGGCTGGGCCTCATGGAGAAAGCCCGCTACAACGCCCTCATCGAGGCGCTGCACTCCATGCCGGGGAAGCTCCAGCGGGCCCTCGACCTCAACCGCAACATCAAAAAGCTTGCCAAAATGTTCAAAAACCAGAACAGCATCTACTTCATCGGCCGGAATCTCGATTACGCCGTCTGCATGGAGGGGGCGCTGAAGCTCAAGGAGATCAGCTACATTTTCGCCGAGGCCTACGCCGCCGGGGAGCTCAAGCACGGCACCATCGCCCTCATCGACCAGGGGAGCCTGGTCGTCACCTTGGCCTGCCACGAGCCCCTGTTTGACAAGACCATGTCCAACATCGAGGAGGTCAAGGCCCGCGGCGCGGAGGTCCTGGCCGTGGCGCTGGAGGACAACAAGCAGATCGTCTCCAAGGCCGACTACTTCCTCAAGGTCCCCCGCACCGAACCCATCCTCAACCCTATCGCCCAGGTCATCCCCCTCCAGCTCTTCGCCTACTACATCGCCAAGGAGCGCGGGTGCGATATCGATAAACCGAAGAATTTGGCGAAATCCGTGACGGTGGAATAAACGCGGGCGGCGGATAATAAAAAATGCGGCGCAGCCGCAAACCTTTTAAAGCCCCCTCCTCGTAGGAGGGGGGCAGGGGGGAAGCGAAGGTGGGATGACAGAGCGGTATCGAAACCTTCGATCCCTCAGTCTCGCTTCGCTCGACAGCTCCCCTTACGAAAGGGGAGCCCCAAAAAGGTTGCGCCGCAAGCGGCGCGATTGAAATTAATTGCGCCCTTGGCGCAATAACCCCGCCCGTGGGGACACCTCCCGAAAGGACGATACACCTATGAAAGACCGCTACGAAAATCCCCTTTGCAGCCGCTATGCCTCCCGTGAGATGCAGACCATCTTCTCCCCGGACTTCAAGTTCTCCACCTGGCGCCGCCTCTGGATCGCGCTGGCCGAGAGCGAGAAGGAGCTGGGACTGCCCATTACGCAGGAGCAGATCGACGAGCTGCGCGCCCATGTTACGGACATCGACTACGACCTTGCCGACCGGTACGAGCACAAGCTCCGCCACGACGTGATGGCCCATGTCCACACCTACGGCGACGCCTGCCCCAAGGCAAGGCCCATCATCCACCTGGGGGCCACCAGCTGCTACGTGGGGGACAACACCGACGTTATCCAGATGCGCGACGGCCTTTTGCAGATAAAAAAACTGCTGGTGAACGCCATTGCCGCCCTCGCCGACTTCGCCCGGGAGCAAAGGTGCGTGCCGACGCTGGCGTACACCCACTTCCAGGCCGCCCAGCCCACCACCGTGGGCAAGCGGGCGACCCTCTGGACCCAGGACCTGTGCATGGACTTAGAGCGGCTGGATTTCGAGCTTTCAAGCCTCAAGCTCCTGGGCTGTAAGGGCACCACCGGCACGGGCGCGAGCTTCCTGGAGCTCTTCCACGGCGACCATGAGAAGGTCAAGGACTTAGAGCGCCGCATCGCCGCCAAAATGGGCTTCTCGGCGTGTATGCCCGTCTCCGGCCAGACCTACTCCCGGAAGGTGGACGCCTACATTCTCAACGTCCTTTCGGACATCGCCGTCTCCTGCGCCAAAATGGCTACGGACATCCGGCTCCTGGCCCACATGAAGGAGTTCGACGAGCCCTTTGAGGCCAATCAGATCGGCTCCTCCGCCATGGCCTACAAGCGCAACCCCATGCGGTGCGAGCGGGTGGTGAGTCTCGCGCGGTACGTCATCAACGACGCCAAGAACGCCTCTGACACCGCCGCCGCCCAGTGGCTGGAGCGGACGCTGGACGACTCCGCCAACCGGCGCATCGCCATCCCCGAGGCGTTTTTGGCGGTGGACGCCATTTTGACCCTTGTCATCAACGTCATCAAAAACGGCCGCGTCTACCCCAAGGTCATGGAAAAGCACCTCATGGAGGAGCTGCCCTTCATGGCCAGCGAGAACATCCTCATGGACGCGGTGGAGCGCGGCGGCGACCGCCAGGAGCTCCACGAGCACATCCGGCAGGCGTCCCAGAAGGCCGCCGCCAGGGTGAAGCTGGAGGGCGGGGACAACAACCTCTTGGAGCTTCTTCTCGAGGACGAGAAGTTCGGCCTCACGCGGGAGAGCCTCAAGGAGGTCCTGGACATCCGCAAGTTCGTGGGCCGTGCCCCGGAGCAGACGGAGGAATTTCTGGCGTCCGTCGTCGCTCCCGTACTTCAGGAAAACGCCGCGCTGTTGGGCTTAGAGGCCCAGGTGCGGGTATAAGGAGAGTTTGAAATGTTAACAGCTGTCGTAGGGATCAACTGGGGAGACGAGGGCAAGGGCCGCATGGTGGACCTTCTGAGCTCCCGGTATGACATCGTCATCCGCTATCAGGGCGGCAACAACGCCGGCCACACGGTCATCAACGAGAAGGGCAAGTTCATCTTAAACCTCCTGCCCTCCGGCATTTTGCGGGACGAGACGGTGAACGTCATGGGCCCCGGCATGGTCATCGACTTAGAGCACCTGACAGGCGAAATGGCCGCCCTCCGGGAGAAGGGCATCGAGATCAGCCCCGAGCACCTTGTCATCTCCGACCGGGCCACCGTCTGCCTTCCTTACCACAAGATGATGGACATCCTGGAGGAGGAGCGGCTGGGCGGCAAGGCCTACGGCTCCACCCGGCGCGGCATCGCCCCGGTGTACGCCGACAAGTATATGAAAAAGACCGTCCGCATGGGCGACCTTGCCCACCCGGAGACGCTGAAGGCCCACCTCAAGGACCTATGCGAGTGGAAAAACCTCACCGTCGCCGGCGGGTATGCCCATGAGCCGGTGGACCCGGACGAAATCTACGCGTGGCTGGAGAAGTACGGCTTCCCCCTGCTCCCCTACGTGAAGGACACCACCCGCTATCTCACGCAGGCCGTGGAGGCCGGCAAGTCCGTGATGTTCGAGGCCCAGCTGGGGGCGCTGCGGGACATCGACTTCGGCATCTACCCCTATACCTCCAGCTCCAGCACCATCGCCGCCTACGCCCCCATCGGCGCGGGCATCCCGGCCAAGAGGCTTGACAATGTGGTGGGCATCATGAAGGCCTACTCCAGCTGCGTGGGCGCGGGCCCCTTCACCTGTGAGATGTTCGGCGCGGAGGC
>CANQSD010000088.1 GCA_947626385.1 uncultured Oscillospiraceae bacterium
GAGCAAAAGGAACGGGTGCGTATCGTCCAAGGGCACTTTGCGGATATTGACCGCCGTATCGCCCAGGTGGATGAGATTCCGCATAGAGGCAGAAAACCAGCCGTACGCACAGCGCGTTGAGGCTCCGCAGTGTCTCCGGCGCGGAGGGGTCCTTATACTGCCGCAGCAGCGCGTCATAGAGGACGCCCACGATCTCCCCGGCCTTTAAGGAGACCTCCGTCTCCCGCTTCAGGTGCTCGCTTCCCGTGTCCACCAGGAACCGGAGGCGGTAATACTCCCGCTCCAGGTTTTCGAGCAAAATGACCTCCGGCTCGCCGCCGGGGTGCTCCATGTCGTAGACGCGAAACTCTGCGAAGTTGCAGGTCACCACCCACCGGGGGTGCTGGGACAGGGGCAGCTCCGTGATGTAGCGCTTGGCCTGCTGGAAGGGGTTCAGGAGGGTCCCGTCCGACTGGCGGATGGGCTTGTTCAGGTCCTTCCCCAGGCCCTTTTGCTCGATGAGGACCTTTGTGGCCGGTATTGTCCCGTCAATGAAGCTGGTATGGTCTAAATGTACCTGCTCCTCAAATGTGATGAGGTTCTCTGGACGCTCCACACCCAGAACATCTCTTAAAAGAGAGAGCCAGAAGACTTGACTTTCTCCCTTTTCATATCCGCGGCCTTTCCACGTTTGTGCGAATAACTTAGCCGCTGCCCTCTGTTGCGCGTCCGTCATAGCAAAGCCTCCCATTGGTATACTGTCTCATTTTATTACAGTATACCATTTCCCTCGGTAAAAATCTACATCTATCACGGGGAAAATGAAGGCCGCCCTATCGACAACTGCCACAGAAGGGAATATAATTTCCTTAGTTAATGAAGGGAGGCCGGGGCGTGGACGGGAAAACGTATATTGCCATTGATCTTAAGTCCTTCTACGCCTCGGTGGAGTGCGTGGAGCGGGGGCTGGACCCGCTGACCACCAATCTTGTGGTGGCGGATGAGAGCCGGACGGAGAAGACCATCTGTCTCGCCGTGTCGCCGGCGCTGAAGGCCTATGGGGTTCCCGGACGGCCCAGGCTCTTTGAGGTGGCGGAGAAGGTCCGGGAGGTCAACACCAGGAGGGCCAAGGCCGCTCCCGGACACAGGCTTGAGAAAGCTGAGTCCGACGACACCAAGGTTCGGTCCAATCCCTCCCTGGCGCTGGGGTACATCGTGGCCGTGCCCAGAATGGCGCACTACATGGAAACCAGCACCCGCATCTTCAACATCTACACGAAATACGTCTCGCCGGAGGATATTCACGTCTACTCCATTGACGAGGTGTTTATAGACGCCACCCGTTATCTCAAAACCTACAAGCTGGGTGCCCGTGAGTTTGCGATGAAGCTCATTTTGGACGTTCTTCAAACCACCGGCATCACCGCCACGGCAGGGATCGGCACGAATCTATATCTGGCCAAGGTCGCCATGGACGTGATGGCAAAGCACATCGCGCCGGACAAAAACGGTGTCCGGGTGGCGGAGCTGGACGAGATGAGCTACCGACGGAATCTGTGGGACCACCGACCCCTGACGGATTTCTGGCGGGTGGGGCCCGGGTACCGGCAGAAACTGGAGGCCAACGGGATGTTCACCATGGGCGACGTGGCCCGATGCTCTGTCAATGACGAGGAACGGCTCTATAAGCTCTTCGGCATCAACGCGGAGCTGCTCATCGACCACGCCTGGGGCTGGGAGCCCTGCACCATCGCGGACATCAAGGCGTACAAGCCGGAGGCCAACTCCATCGGCGCGGGACAGGTCCTGCAGTCGCCCTATGAATTTGAAAAGGCCAAGCTCATCGTGCGGGAGATTACCGAGGCCCTGGCACTGGAGCTGGTGGAGAAGGGTCTTGTAACGAACAAGCTGGAGCTGACCATCGGTTACGACACGGAGAGTCTGAAGAACGGCGCGGAGTACAAGGGTCCCGTCACCACGGACCGCTACGGGCGCAAGGTCCCCAAGCATGCCCACGGCACGGCCAATCTGGAGCGCCGCACTTCCTCCGCAAGGCTCCTGACGGACGCTGTGACGGCGCTCTTTGACCGTATCGTGGACAAGCGTCTCCTTGTGCGCCGGGTCTATCTCACGGCGGCACACGTGACGGGAGAGCGCGAGGCGGAGGCTGACGCGCCTATGGAACAATTAGACCTTTTCGCAAACCCGGAAGCCCAGCGGCAGGAGGAGGAAAAGCTTCAAAAGGAGCGCCGGATGCAGGAGGCCATGCTCCAGATCAAGCGTAGATACGGCAAGAACGCCATTCTCAAGGGCATGAGCTTCGAGGAGGGCGCCACCGGCCGTGAGCGCAATCAACAGGTGGGAGGGCACAAGGAATGAGCCGCTATAACGATATCATCGACCTGCCCCACCACGTCTCAAAAAAACGCCCGCAGATGTCCATGCTCGATAGGGCCGCTCAGTTCTCCCCTTTCGCGGCGCTGACGGGCTACGGCGATGCCATCGACGAGGCGGCGCGGGTGACGGAGGCGCGGATCGAGCTTGACGACAGTGAGCGGCAGGAGATCGACTGGATTCTCCGGGAGGCTTATGAAACGCGCTGCCCCGTAGAGATCACCCACTTCGTCCCGGACGAGCGCAAAGAGGGCGGAGAGTATGTGGTGACAGCAGGAGTTATCAAAATGCTTGATTTGGTGTGCCATTCCGTCGTTCTGAGCGACGGAGCGGTGATCGATATGGCGGATATTACGGAAATTACATATAAAACGGGAAATATAAAATGGCTGGGAGGAATTTGAGATGATCTATACGCCTATGACCAAGCTGGCGCTCACCGTGTCCTTTGAAGCTCACAAGAACCCGAAGGACAAAAGCGGGCTGCCATACGTCTACCACCCCTTTCACCTGGCCGAACAGATGAAGGACGAGGACACCACCATCGTGGCGCTGCTCCATGACGTTGTGGAGGATACCGATTTAACGATGGAGGACCTGGCAAGTATGGGCTTCGGCCCGAAGGTCATAGAGGCTCTGAGACTCATGACTCACGCAAAAAGCGTTCCCTATCTTGATTACGTCCGCGCAATAGCCCAAAACCCTATCGCCCGCGCCGTCAAGATCGCTGACCTCACCCACAACAGCGACCTATCCAGACTGGAGATGGTTACGGATGAGGATCTGGCCAGAGTCGAAAAATACAAGCATGCGCTGGAGATACTGAAACAATCGTGTCAGGCTTAGCCTCTCCGCAGTTGTTTAAGCGAGTTCTTTCTTGACGTTACATTTTCACTCGGTTTCAGAGCTCGTCGTATAAGGAAGTACAGCGAAGCGAGAAGAGCTTCTGGCAAAGATAAGGTCCTTTTATAGAGATAACAGTCAAAACGGCCTGTACGTGGCTTGTACGCTGCGAGAGACCGTTTTGTTTGTTCCTTCCACCCAGAAACTGTGGAATAATACACCGACACTTATGGAACGGTCAAAGCGCAGCCTTGCTTGGAGGGATCAAAACGTCTCTCGCGGCAATGGACGCCGCGAGAGGTCGTCGTTCTTTGTTTTTTCTCCCTCCACAAGAATGTGGTAAAGGAATTGTCTTAACTGGACTTTTTTTGAGCGCGCCGATTCCGAATGCACTGGATATGAACGCTGAGGCCTCCAAAATAGGCGAGGCTTTGCCTCGTGGTGGGAAAAGCTTAAAGGTCGCAGCGGCGCAAGCCAGGCGGAGGCCGTTATTTATTAACCACGGCCGTAAGATTTTTCCCTAAAGGAACGAAACTCAGTGACAGCCGTGATGGCCTTAAGCCGTTGCACGGCTGTCACTTTTTTATCTAAGGGAAATTGACACTGACAATTTCCTTATATATTTATATATAAGGGTGTCACTGTCACTTTTGTCACGATTATGGTCAAAAAGTGACTTTTTGTCATTCTTGATCTTACAGAGACTGCCACGGGAAAGCCCACTCCGTAAGGAGTGGGAGTAGTCAGGTGAAACATCAAATACGCTTTTTCACCAAGGGCTTAAGATAGTTTTTCTTGAAATCCCTTTTCCCGCCGAAAAAATCTCTTTCAAAATTTGATACCCGTCCGGAATTGAACTTTTCCGATAGAAGCTCCATCGTACAGATGAGATCAGCCACCTGAAACAGCTTATAGTCAACCGGTTTCACCTTGCGGAATTCCACGTGCCCAAAGAGGGCGTTAAATACTGAGGTAAGGATCTTTGTGAGCTCGACCTGACCGTTGTCGTAGTACACAATTATGCTGTCAAAGCTGTTGAGGTAATCCTCATGCGCCCGCAAAACCGCCGCAATGTCCTTTGACAGTCTTGCCGTCATGGAGATAACATCAAGGCGCTCATCCTTTCGGATCATCGAATAGCTGTAATGAAATTCAACCTTTCTGGAAAATTGGAACAGGGAGTTAAACAGTTTCTTGCGGTCCGCGATTTCCCAATCTTTGTATACGGATTCATGCCGAATAATGGGGCCTGTATGTATTGCGTGTTTAGGATATCCCAGGGCAGCAAGGTGACTTTCCAATCGGGATACCTCTTCGTCTATAGGGTGAGTCTGATCGTGAAAGACCATAGCCACAAGATAATATGGTGAGTGTGCTGCATACGGCCCAAAGTCTCCTGATTCGTCTATAAACACGCTCAGTGTCTTTTCTCTCATAAATGCGACCCCACATACAAAAATGGCGGGGAATTTCCCCGCCGATCTGATGGACCAGGGCCTTTCGGCCAGCCCTATTCTGAGATGTGCAACACCTCAAAATATTATATCTTAATTATACCGCAAATATTACTTTTGTCAAGGAAAACTAAAAAACTATTAGAGATGGACTTTTCAACACAAGAATGTCTGAGTGTCTGTGGAGACTTTATGCAGAAAACATTGTTACTGCCCGAATCGTTTCAATCGTTCTTAACGTTAGGCTCCATTAGAGAAATGGAGTTAATGATTTGAATGGAAGGTTTTTTGCTTTTTCTCCTCCACAAGAATGCGGAAAGGAATCATCTTAATTGGACTCCTTAGTCAACCGCTTTCTTTGTAGACATTGAAACGCAGCAATTCCGGAACTGTGGAAAAATACTGTGACACTAAAGAAACGTCAAGGCGCAGCCTTGCCTGGAGGGATGAATAATATCTCGTGGCAATGGACGCCACGAGATATTATCGTTCTTTACTTTTCCCCATACATGAGAAGACAGTAAGGAATTTTCTTAACCTATCGCTCCAACCGTTACAGCTCCTCAGGAATGGTATGAACGGAAGGAACGATATGAACGTTAGGAACGATATGAGTGTGTAAAGTATTGAGCCCAGTATTGAAAGTATCTTCAATACTGGGCTCAAAAAGTTTTGTGTCTAATATTCTTGGCAGCCGTAATGGTTTCCCGTTTATCTCTATTTCTTTGCCGCGAACTTTTGTTTTGGGCTCTTTGGCTTATCCGGGATGGTCATAACAAGCTTCCCGCTGTCGATCAGAGGCTCCACGTAACGCCTTACAGCGTACTGGACGGACGCGATCCCCAGATGATCCGCTATCTCCTGGCGGGAGCGCGGAACGGCGCAGAAGGCCAGCAGGCCTCTCTCATCACGTTCAGAGGCGGTCGGCTCTTCTTTTTGGATCTCCTCTCGTGTATTGTACAGAGTCACACGGAAGTCCCAGCGCAGGTCCTCATCGCGGGGAAAATCAACGCCGTTCGAGTCGATTTCCAAGTCGACGATCTCATCTGAATCATCAAAAACGCTGACTCCTGTACGATACGAAATCGAATCTTCAGCGACGACTTCTTTGTCCACGGCCCCGACGATCTGAGGAGGACAAATATCTGTTCCTATCGTGGGATCAATGACCAAAGAATCGGAATCATCGACCGAGGAAGCGACCGAGGAAACTGGAGACATCGTTGAAGGAGAATCAGAAGGATTAAAAGCGAGCTCCGTTCCTGTTTTTAATGATGAATACGTCCTTGAAGCAGCAGCGATGCTGTCAATCGCCCCGAAGACCAGAAGAAACAACGCAAAAACCACAAAAAATAGCGTTGCGCACAGAAAAACCTTGTTTTTTCTCATCGTAACACCTTATTTGAACACAAAAAAGCAAAATCCCCTACCGTAACCTTAGTCATTTAAGGTAATTGTGGTAAGTTAAGCTATCCGGCCCCCGCCGGCCGGATAGTTCTTTGGATATTTTTTATTGAGTGACCTCCGTTCGCACTCGGATGCGGAACGCATCCTTGTGCTGGCTATAAAGCTCTCCTCCCCCCTTGCGCTCTCCTCCCGAAGGCCAGGAAATTACAGTTCTCCTGACTGCCGAGAAGGAAAGCGCAAGAGGGAACAGCGTTGCACAAATGTGGCTGGGCCAAGGTCTCGCATCAAACGCCCTCAGGTATCACCTGCCGCTGCACCTCCCCTCCCACTTTTGTATCGTGGGACACGAGGACGGGATATTCTCCACCTGCGATCGCTCTCACCTCTCCCCTGACGTCATCTCAGGGGAGCGCTCGAGGTCTTACAAGCTTCAAGCTTCGGCGGTTTGTCTCTTTGTGCCGCGTACCGCCAAACGGCGAAAGCGGTTTCGATTAGGGAGCTCCTGGATATAGCTCTACCGACACCCTCTCACGGCAATTCCTGGCGAGCTTATGGAGTGATTAAGACCGTCCCCTCGTCAATGGTTGTTTTTAAGCGATTTACCACTCAACGCTTCCCGATAGAGCCTGCTGCCAGGTTACCGTTATGTTAGATTGAATCAAGATGAGTTCATTTTTACCTCTGCCCTCTCTCGTTTATTTTTTCATTGATAAAGAAAAACTTGTTTCTTTATATTTGACCTCCTGATCTTTGCCCACACTGTATGATACGATGTTTCTCTTTTTTTCTTATCATTGTTTTCGTATTTTTTGGATTTCTTTTTCAACTGTCCTTTGAAACACGCACCGTTTTGTGGGTCTAATAGTAAATACGCACATTCAAAAAATCTTATAAGTGATTTTCCCTGTTTTTTCGAAAATTTTTTAAAAAATTTTTTCAAGACGTGATCGCTCCCTGTTTACACTCTATTATACGCATTTTTATATTTTCTTCTTGAAAAAGCCGTTGAGGCATGGTATATTCAAAAAAAGCTCATTTGAGGCAGGGACCTGTATGAAAAACAAAATCACCGTCAGCGGTATCACCTATGAGAGCATAACTGCTTTCTGCGAAGAATTCGGATTAGACCGACAAAAGGTATATGCCATGGTGCGTCGGGGTATACAGTACGAGGATATGATCCCATCAGATGAGCCGGAGATCAGCGCCGATGTTGAAAACGCCGTCATCACAGCGAGAGGCAAAGGGTTTAAAAGCGTCCTCGCTTTCTGTAAATATTATGGTCTCAGATACTCCACAGTCGCTAAACGGTTCAATAAAGGCGAGACAGGCGACCAGATCCTGGATTCAACAGATATCCGTCCCCGCCGCACGGATATTGAGTCTGGCTTTGAGTATGATGGTATGACGTA
>CANQSD010000089.1 GCA_947626385.1 uncultured Oscillospiraceae bacterium
CCTTCGCCAGAAGTCCCGCCCGGAACCGCTCCACCGCCTCCGGCAAAATCATTCTCGCTTCCATTTGTTCCTCCTTATTAAAGTGTAGACTTATTCTGCCCCAAAGGGCGCAGTCCATCTATCACTCCAAAACGCGGAACAGTCAAGGAAAGAAAGTGCGGAATTCAGCCGCGAAACAATGCCGCAGGCCTTGCCCTTACGGCTTCTTTCTGTACGCGCCGGGGGTGACGCCGTACTTCTTTTTGAAGGCGTCCTTGAAATAGTTGCTGTCGGTAAAGCCGCAGCGGAAGGCGATGTCGGTGATGTGATCGTCGGTGGTCAAAAGCTCGCAGGCGGCGTGCCGGAGGCGGATGAACATGAGGTATTCATGGACGCCGATGCCCACGGCGCTTCGGAACCGGCGGCTCAGGTAGTTGGGGCTGTAGCCCGCGGCGGCGGCGATATCCGCGGCTGTGACGCGCTCCATATAATGGGCGCTGATGAACCGCGCGGCCTGGAGGATCTGCCTGTCGGTGGTGTGGATCTCCTCCGGGATGCCGTTGAGGAGGCGGCATTCCCGGTCACAGAGGAGAAAAAGCTCCTGCAGGAGGGCGCGCAGCATGAACGGGGAGCGCCTGTCGCCGATCCTCCTCTCGTTCACCATTTTCATCAAATGAGCGCTCATCTGCCCGCGGTACTCCTCGGGCGTCTGGAGGATGCGCGTGGCCGTAAGGAACTCCTCCCGCCGGGGCAGAAGCTCGATCACGCCCTCATCGAGGTCCGCTTGGCAAAAGTGGACCACGTATCGCCTGCATTGGCCGGAGAGGTAGCGCGTATAGTGGAAGATCTCCGGCGGGATCAGCATGAAATCCCCGGCGTGGATGTCGTACATGTGGTTTTCAACGAAAAAACGGCACGCGCCGCTCTCCACGTAAAAGAGCTCAAAGCACGTATGGCAGTGAGGGTGGGGCATGACATAGCCAGCGGGCCGCACGGCTGTTTCCGCGCGGATCGTCTCCGAGGGATCGTGGGGCATCGCGGCCTCATTTTTTACCATGGGATCACCTGCTCATTGTTGAAAAAACAGTATTTTCAGGATATTATATTCCAAAAACAGTGGAAAAGCAAGAAAAGCCGTTGTAAGCTATCGTTGTTCCAAGTTGAAGCCGTTTTCACGGCGCGGGAGGGATCGGATACGGAAACGGCGAAAAGAAAATACACGCTTTTTACAGCCAAACAGCTTCTCTGGCTTGTCGCGCCCATTGTGATCGAGCAGATCTTCTCCACCTCTCTGGGCTTCTTCGATTCGCTGATGGTCTCCAACATGGCCGCCACCCAGGCGGTGCGGAGCAACGCCAGCAACGCCATCGGGAACGTGGATTACATCAACAACCTGATCATCCAGCTGTTCTCCGCCTTCGCCACCGGCGGCGCCATCGTCACCTCTCAGGCTCTGGGGGCCGGCGACAGGGAGCGGGCCAACAAGGTGGCCAAGCAGCTGGTCATGCTGGTCGTGTGCGTCTCGCTGGGCGTTGGCGGCGCGTGCCTTGTGCTGAACAAACCCATCCTGCGGCTTTTTTATGGCAACGTGGACACCTCCACCTTCGCCTACCAGCGGACGTATTTTTACGTGACCGCCGCCTCCTTCCCGTTCATCGGGCTCTTCAACGCCTGCGCGGCGCTGCTGCGGGCCCAGAGGAAGAGCTTTTCCACCATGGCCAGCGCGGCCATCAGCTGCGTGGTCAACGTGGGGCTCAACGCCGTCTTCCTGTTCGTACTGAAGATGGGCGTCCTGGGCGCGGGGCTTGCCACCCTCTTTTGCCGGGCGGTCCCGGCCGTCTTCATGCTGGTCCTGCTGGGCCGAAAGGACAATCCCGTGCGGGTGCGCCTTGCGGAACGGTTCCGTTTTGACGGGCCGATGGTGCGGAGCATTTTAAAATTGGCCGTGCCCAGCGGCGTGGAGTCGGCGCTTTTCCAGCTGGGGAAGCTGATGACCAACACCTTCGTCAACGCCGGTGTGTACGCCACCGGCGCCAAGAGCATCACGGGGATCGACGAGGCGGGCCAGCTTATCCACATCAACATCCAGGCCAACGGGAACGCCATCGCCAACCAGATCAACAATTTCGCCTCGGTGGTGGGCAGCGGCATCGGGACCTCGTGCCTCACCGTCATAGGCCAGTCGGTGGGCGCGGGCGACCCGGACCAGGTCAAGTTCTATATGAAGCGGATGTTCGTTATCTCCTATGTGGCCAACGGGCTTTGCGTGGGAACGATCCTGGCGCTCATGCCGTTTTTGACGCAGCTCTACGGGTACGCCGAGGAGGCCAAGGAGATCGGACGGCATTGCCTTACCTTCTGCCTGATCTTCCAGTTCTTTACCTATCCCCTCTCCTTCACGGCGCCGTCCGTTTTAAAGGCCACCAGCGATGTGAAATACGTGATGGTCAGCGCCGTCGCCTCCATGTTCGTCATGCGCGTGAGCCTGGCGTTCCTGCTCACGACGGACCGGATCCCGGGACTTCCGGAGCTGGGCGCCATGGGGTATTGGATCGGCATGTGTTCCGACTGGGTCCTGCGCTCCATCCTCTTCTCCACGCGCCTCCTGTCCGGCCGCTGGAAAAAAGCCTCGGGCCTTATCCGCGAGTCCTCCGAGCCCGCTGAAAAAAATGCTCGATGAGAGTTTTTTGACAAACAAGGACGCCCCGACCGGGGCGTCCTTGTTTTTATTTCATCCGCTCGCCGCTGAGGCGCGGGACTCCGGGGCCGGCTTCCGGCGCTTTTTTGACCGTGCTTTACAGCTCCTTTTCGATTCTTTTCAGGCTTTTACCGGCCCGCCAGATCATATAGACCGCCATGCCGATCACGATGGTGCAGACGCCGCCGCCTACAGCGCCGGTCATGGTCCTGTTGAAGGCCGCGCCGTCGCCTCCGCCGAACCGGGAGAGCATGGCGGTGGTCAGGGACAGGATGGACACCAGCGCCGCCACGAGGTTGATGGCCCTGGCGGCGGACAAAACGGGGCTGTCGTGCCGCCTCGTCTTGACGATGTTGATGACGGAGACGGTGACGGCGTAAAAGGAGTAGGCCGCCATGGCGTAGATGAGGAGCCCCGGATAGGCAAAGCCCCGGTTTTGACGGACCATAAAGACGACGATGCCGGTGAGGGCCTGGTTCATGAACAAAAGCATGATCCCACACAGCCTGTACCGGCGCAGCTCCGCCGCCTTATCCCGGGCGTTCAGACGCCGCGCCAGCAGAAAGCGCATCACCGCCAGCAGGATGTAGTAGACCGAGAGGGCGATGAACCATGTGGAGCGGTACACGATGCCGGTCACCAGCTTCATGACGATGTACAAAAGGTTGATGAAAAGCCCAAGATAGAGGGAGACGCCGGCGCGAAAGCGCGAATCTGTCAGGTATTTTCCGCCCAGCCGGGTGGAGCGGACCTTCTCCGTCAGCGGGTGGGCGGCAACGCGGCTTTTGAGGAAGCCCATGGCGGGCTTGACATACCGAAGCCCCGCGCAGGTGACGACCAGCGCGTAGGCGGAGGCCAAGTAGGAGACGTATCGCACTGCGGGCGTCTCGATTTTGAATACCGCCACGGCGAGGACAAGGCCGAAGCCGAGGACCGCCGTCACCGCTGTCCGCAGCGGCGGTGGGCAAAAGACGCCTTTAAGCAGTTTCCTGAAGGTCCCCATCCGCCGCCCTCCTGATCTTTACGGTAAAGGTACTGCCTTTTCCGACCTCGCTTTCCACGGAAATATCGCCGCCGACAAGCTCGACTACCCGTTTGACGAGGGCCAAGCCAAGGCCGTTGCCCTGGGCGGCGTGGGAGGTGTCACCCTGGTAGAACTTTTCAAAGATGTGTTTGCCCGTCTCCGGCGGGATGCCGCAGCCGGTGTCGGACACCTTGACGGTCGCGAAATCTCCCTCGGCTTTCAGCGTCACGGACACTGTGCCGCCGGGTTCCGTGAATTTCAGGGCGTTGGAAAAGAGGTTGTTCCAGACAAGGGACAGAAGCTCCTCGTCCGATTGAACGATTACTTCTTCCTCCAGGTCCGTTTCAATGTCGATGCTCTTTTTCTCCCAGGTGTCCTCAAAGTTTAAAAGGCATTCGGCCAGCTGCTCGCCGAGATCGTACCGTTTCGCGGCGGGGTAGATCTGCTGGTTCTCCAGCCGGTTCAGCTTCAGGATGTTCGTGATGAGGTCCGCCAGCCTCCTGGACTGCTCGGTGATGGCCTTGGCGTACTCCACCCGCCGCTCCTCCGTGAGGTCCGGGCTTTGCAGGAGCGTCCCGTAATTTTGCATCACCGCCAGGGGGGTCTTGAGCTCGTGGGACACGTTGGCGATAAAGTCGGTCCGCAGCGTCTCCACCCCGGAAAGCTCTCCGGCCATGGTGTTGAAGCAGTCGATGATCTCCTCAAACCCGTCGGAAGCGCCGACGGCGGCCCTGGGGCTGATGCGGGCGGTGAGATCGCCGCCGGTTATCTTCCTCGCGGCCTCCACAATGGCCCGGACGGGCCTGTCCACCATGAGCTTCCTCCGGGCCGCGTCCACCGCCGTACACAGCGCGGCCAGGAAGACGGCGTTGCCGAAGGTCACCACGGCGGCGGTGAACAGATTTGCCCGGGTGAACTCCACCCCCGCGCCGCGGGCGAAATACTTGAGAAAGAGCAGCATGGAGGAGGTGATAACAAAGGCCGTCAGCAGGAAAAACGCCAGGAAATAGCTCCACGCCGGGTGGCTGTGCCTCGTTTTCATTTCACCACCGCCTTGTACCCCAGTCCGTGGACGGTCTTGAGCTCAAACTCCGGGCATTTCTCAAACTTCCCCCGGAGCTTCGTCATGTAAACGTCCACGGCCCGCGGGGCGGTGTCGGTGTCCGGGTCCCAGAATTCGTCCATGAGCTGCGTCCTCGTGAAGGTCTTGCCGGGATAGCTCAGAAGCTTATAGAGGATGTTGAACTCCCTGGTCGTCGTGGGGATCTCCTCCCCGTCATACTCTGCCGCGCGCTCGTCCATGTCGAGCTTGAGCTTGCCGATCTCCAGCTTGTGGGAGGCGGCGATCTTCGCCCGGCGCAGGAGGGCCCCGACGCGCAGGAAAAGCTCGTCCAGGTCGACGGGCTTGACCATGTAGTCGTCGATGCCGATGCGGTAGCCCCTCTGCTTGGAGGCGAAATCGTCCCGCGCTGTCATAAAGAGGATGGGAATGTCCTGGTTGAGGCTCCGCACGGTTTTCGCAAACTCATACCCGTCGATACCGGGCATCATAATATCGGAGATGATGAGGTCGAAGGTATTGGCGTACATGGCGTCATAGGCCTCCTCAGCGCCAAGGCACCCCACGGCCTTATAGCCGCTGGCGTTCAAAAAAGAGCACACCGTGCGGTTGAGGTCCCTGTCGTCCTCCACCACCAAAATCTGAAACATAGTCAAGCCCCCTCGCGTTTTTTCTTATGATAACACACAAATGTTAAAGTTTTGTTTGCGTTTGGGGAAAATGTTGTTTTTTTCAATGATTGATGGTAATACTAATATCTATTTAAAAGAATACACCGAGCGGCGAGGATTTTTCGCGTCAGGCAAGGAAGACGCCGCAGGGAATACCCATTGGTATTTCCAAGGCGGCACGCCTCGGGGGTCCCCGGCGGGCGAAGCCCGCTGGGGAGAGGAGGAGCCGAGCCGGCGCCTGAGGGCGACCAACGGGAGCCCGAGGTAAAGCGGCTCGTGCGACGACGACGCGAAAAAGACCGTCGCGAATGTCTTATTTTAATTAGATATTAGTATAAGATAAACGTAGGTACAGAGGCTGTGAGAGGGTGATGAGGGAGGACGAAAATGCTTGATACCGGGTCCATTTATCTTATCGCGCGGGACTTTGAAAGGTCCGTGTCCTTTTATAAACAGCTTTTGGAAAGGGACGTCTCTGCGCAAAATAAGACGCGCTTTGCGATTTTCCATGTAGGAAGCCTTTGCCTCTGACGGCGATCCGATACATCAACGCCGGTGCCCCCTATTGGTACTTCTCCCTGTGCGACCCGGACGGAAACGTCATTGAGATCACGGGAGGGTATTCGCCTGAAGGAGAAGGTTTACTTTGAACGCGATCACCTTAGAGGCGACAGCTGAGATCCATGCGCTCAATGAGACTGTTTTCCCCCCCCCGGGAAGCACATGATCACTGGCGATATTCGCAGGTTGTCGGTAAAGCTTTTCCGCAAAAATGAGGACCGTCAAATAGATAACGTCCTTATGCTCTGCGAGGAATTGTTGCAGCAGCGCGACTGGGCGCGGTTGGGGCGATTGCGATGATTTCTGCACTCATGCGTTCGGCGAATTATTGAGAGGTCATAAAGAGCTGTTTTCATCCGTCCCGGGATGGACAAAAGATGCGGATTTCTGGGTACGGAGGGCGTCCGCGGTGATATTGATCCCGGCAATTCTTCATCATGATCATAGTGGTATTTCTCCGTTCATGATTTCCGACGCGCTCATCCACGACGAACACGAGCTTGTTCAGAAGGGCTATGGGTGGATGCTAAAATGCTGCTCCCAGGTAGAGCCCGAAGCCGTAAAAAGATACCTGATCGATCGCCACGCAACTATGCCGCGTGTCGCTTTTCGCTATGCGCCGGAAAAGTACGACAAAGAAACACGTGATAAACTCATGAAATTATAGAGCTGTCGGCCCACATGGCGGTTTGGTCATGCGGGCCGATGGATTTATTGCTTTTCTTTGGTTTTGATTGCCTCGGCGAGGCGGCGCTCGGCTTCTTCGACGGTCTCGCCGTCGTGGGTCATGTTTTTCGTGTGCGTTACACCAGGCTTGTCCTATTCAGCACGACCTTGCTTACCGCGCCGAGGCCGACGCTCATGAGGACGCCGCCGGCGAGGCAGAGGAGCACGTTCATGGGTCCCGCGGTGAGGGGCGTGATCATGGGGACCATGGTGTAGAGCAGCATGGAGGCCATGAGGCCGGCTGTGATGGAAAGCCACGTTTTGCTTTTGGCCGCGACGCTGACAAGCAGGCTGATCCCCACGAACACACCGACCATAAAGAGCTTTGACAGCATACTCATGAGGACGCCGCCGATGCCGAAGCCTGTGGTGTCGAAGGGCAATCCAGCTATGGAGCCGCCAAGAATCGCTCCGATGAAGTAGGCGAGGAACATGAGGATACTGCCGATGAAGCATACCACCGTTTTGGATATTACATAGCTTCCCTTTTGCGCCCGGACGGTGAAGATATTTTTCGCGTAACCGCTGCGGAAATCCTCCGCCACAAAGACGCTCACCAGGATGACAACGAAGAAATAAAGCATATTGATGTTGCACATACCCGTCAGGCTCATGTCCATCATGCCGCCTTCGCCCGGAAGTGAGCCAATGGCCTGCCATGTGTTTTTGAAGCCCTCCATGACTGTTTCCGCGCCGGTCTGGGGATCGACCGTTACAC
>CANQSD010000090.1 GCA_947626385.1 uncultured Oscillospiraceae bacterium
GGGATCGCGGCGCCTATCGTGCTGTGCGTGCTGGGGTCCGTGTGGCTCCGGGACCGGTTCGGTCTGGGCGGCTGGGTGGTGGCCGTGGGGGTGCTCCTCGGCGTGGGGGGCGCTTTCGCCAGCCTCTGGCAGAGCCTGCGGGAGATGGACCGTCAGGCCCGGGCGGACGACCGGGACGCCGGGACGGGCTTTAATGAACACAAATGACCGGGAGGCGGTTTGATGTTCCATAACGACGCCGCCATACGGCAGTTTTTCAAGGTGGCCCTGGGCGTGGCGGTGCTGACGGCACTTGAGCTGGGCGTCTACGCCCTCCTCGGGCGTTTCAGCGTCAGCGTGCTCCTGGGGGCGGTCTTCGGCATGGTCGTTTCCTGCGCCAACTTCCTGGCGCTGACCGTGACGGTCTCCCGCGCCGCCGACAGGGCGGAGGGCGGGGACCCCAGCAAGGCCAAGACGGCGGTGCAGGGCTCCTCGGTGGTGCGGCTGCTGGCGCTGCTGGCCGTCTACATCCTGGTCCTCAAGACCACGAACCTTGACCCGCTGGCGTCGGTCCTGCCGCTGGTCTTCGTCCAGCTGAGCCTCTATGGCATCGAGTTTTTCCGCAGGGACGGTGAGAAAAAGTGAACGGTCCGAAAATCTATTTGCAAATCGGCGGCCAGAACGTCATCACCCAGACGGCGGTGTCCTCCTTTGTGGTGATGGTGCTTTTGTGCGTCGCGGGAGTTTTCCTGGGGCGGAACCTGAAAAAGCGCCCGGGGCGTATGCAGGTCCTCACCGAGAAGGGCGTCTCCATGCTCTACAGCCTGGTGGAGGACACCATGGGCAAGCATAACTCCTACTGGACGCCCTACATCGGCGCGCTGTTCCTCTCCTCCCTCGGCGGGTCCCTGATCGGCATGACGGGCATCCTCCGCTCCACCACCTCGGACATCTCCACCACCCTCACCTGGGCGCTGATGACCAGCTTCCTGGTGTGGGGCTGTACCATTAAAAACAGCGGGTTCAAGTCCTTCCTCAAGGGCTACATAAACCCCATGAACATCATCTCCGACATCGCCCAGCCCGTCTCCATGGCCTTCCGTCACTTCGGCAACATCATGGGCGGCAGCGTCCTCATGAGCCTCCTCTATCAGGCCCTGGCCGCCGGGAGCGCCCTGGTGCTGGACCTCATCCGCTCCAACGGCCTTTCGGTGATCATCGCCGTGGCGGTCCTGGGGGTCATCGCGTTCCTCTCGGGGCTTAAAAAGGAAAAGCTCCTTTTGAAGATTTTGGGCGTGGCGCTCTTCGTCCTGGCCGCGGCGGCGGCGCTGGAGTATTTCGGCGCCTTCAAGGAGATCCCCATCCTGGAGGTGGGCCTTCCCGGCGTCCTGAGCCTCTACTTCGACGTCTTCTCCGGCGGCGTCCAGGCGCTGGTGTTCAGTCTGCTGACCATGGTCTATGTAGGAATGGCGTGTCCTCCAAAAGAGGAGAAACAATAAGACATTAGCCGTTTTACGCGGTTAAGTATATAAAAGAGTCATTATTACATTCAGGAGGTAACTTTTATGGGTATCGCTGAAGCCATCAGAGAGGCCGCTGTCGCCATCGGCGCCGGTCTGTGCATGGGCATCGGGGCCATCGGCCCGGCCTTCGGTGAAGGAAACGCCGTGGGCAAGGCGCTGGAGGGCATGGCCCGTCAGCCCGAGTCCGCCGGAACGCTCCGGACCAACATGATCCTGGGCTGCGCCATCACGGAGTCCACGGGCATCTACTCGCTGGTCGTGGCGCTGCTGCTGCTGTTCCTCTATTGACAAGCCCCGCCGCGCCGTCCTTATGGCGGCCGCGGGATTGATTTCAGACGAAAGGAGCGGTTGCCATGACCGGGTTTGAACAGATCATCGGGATCAACCCCTGGACCGCGCTCTTTACCTTCTGCAACATGATCATCACCTTCCTTCTCTTGAAGAAGTTCCTCTTCAAGCCGGTGAAGAAGATGATCGACGCCCGGCAGAAGGAGATCGACGATATGTACACCCAGGCCGAGAGCTCCAGGGCCGAGGCGGCGAAGCTCCAGGCCGACTACGAGGAGCACCTCTCCTCCGCCCGCGCCGAGCGGGACGAGATCTTGGCGGACGCCGTGTCCCGCGCCCAAAAGCGGGAGGCGGAGATCATCGCCGAGGCCAAGTCCGACGCCGCCGCCATCCGCGTGAAGGCGGAGGCCGACATCGCCCAGGAGAAGAAGCGGGCCCTCAACGAGGTAAAAAACGAGATCTCGTCCATCTCCATCTCCATCGCCGAGCAGGTGGTGGAGCGGGAGATCACCGCCGCCGACCACGAGCGGCTGGTGAGCGAGTTCATCGGGAGGCTTGGTGAGGACTATGACTGACCGGGCCAGGGTCTACGGGCTGGCGCTCTATGAGCTTGCCCGTGAGGAGGGCCTTGGCGAGGCGCTTTTGCCCCAGCTCGAGGGCTGTGACAGGCTTTTCGCCGAGAACCCCGACTACGTGCGCCTCCTCTCCGCCCCATCCCTCTCCAAGGAGGAGCGGCGGGAGACGGTGGGCAAGGCCCTGGACGGGCGCGTTCACACGTATATCGTGAGCTTTTTGAAGCTCCTCATCGACCGGGACGCGGTGCGGGAGTTCCCCGGCTGTGTCCGGGCGTACCGGGAGCGGTACTACGAGGACAACGGCATCCTGGAGGTCACCGCCACCACCGCCGCGGCGCTGTCGGAGGCCGTGCGGGCGAGGCTCCTTACGCGCCTGGGCACGGTCTTCGGGAAGAAGATCCTCCTCGTCACCCGCGTGGACCCCTCGGTCCTCGGGGGGATGCGCCTGGAGTGCGCCGGGAAGAGATACGACGGGACCGTGCGGGACCGGCTCGACCGCATCGAGAAGGGCCTGCGGGATACGGTCCTCTAAGAAGTTATGTAGGAGAGGCATACCATGGATCTGAAACCAGAGGAGATCACCAAAATCATAAAGGCGCAGATCAAGAACTACTCCAGGCAGATCGAGGAGAGCGAGACGGGCACCGTCATTCTCGTCGGCGACGGCATCGCCAGGGCCTCGGGGCTGGAGAAGTGCCTGATGAACGAGCTCATCGAATTCCCCAACGGCGAGTACGGCATGGCGCAGAATCTGGAGGAGAACTCCGTCTCCATCGTCATCCTGGGCCGGGATTCCGGCATCCGGGAGGGCGACCAGGTCCGGCGCACGGGCCGCGTCGTCTCCGTCCCCGTGGGCGAGGCGCTCATCGGCCGGGTGGTGGACGCGCTGGGCGCGCCCATCGACGGCAAGGGGGAGATCGACGCCGTCCGCTATGACCCCATCGAGGCCCCCGCCCCCGGCATCATCGAGCGCAAGAGCGTCTCCGTGCCGCTGCAAACGGGCATCAAGGCCATCGACTCCATGATCCCCATCGGCCGCGGCCAGCGGGAGCTGATCATCGGGGACCGCCAGACGGGCAAATCCACCATCGCTATCGACACCATCATCAACCAGAAGGGCAAGGACTGCATCTGCGTCTACGTGGCCATCGGCCAGAAGCGCTCCACCGTCGCCCAGGTGGTGAGCACTTTGGAGGCCGCCGGGGCCATGGATTACACCATCGTGGTGTCCGCCACCGCCTCGGAGCTGGCCCCCATGCAGTATATCGCGCCCTATTCCGGCTGTACCATGGGCGAATATTTCATGAAGCAGGGCAAGGACGTGCTGGTGGTCTACGACGACCTCAGTAAGCACGCCGTGGCCTACCGCGCCATTTCTCTGCTCATCCGCCGGCCCCCCGGACGGGAGGCGTACCCTGGCGACGTCTTCTACCTCCACTCCCGCTTACTTGAGCGCGCCGCGCGCATGGCCCCGGAGTACGGCGGCGGGTCCCTGACGGCCCTGCCGGTGATCGAGACGCAGGCCGGCGACGTGTCGGCGTATATCCCCACAAATGTCATATCTATTACGGACGGCCAGATCTTCCTGGAGACGGAGCTTTTCCACTCCGGCATCATGCCCGCCGTGAACCCCGGTATCTCGGTCTCCCGCGTGGGCGGCTCGGCCCAGATCAAGGCCATGAAGAAGGTGGCGGGGTCCTTAAAGCTCATCTACTCCCAGTACCGGGAGCTCCAGTCCTTCGCCCAGTTCGGCTCGGACCTGGATCAGGACACCAAGGACCGGCTTGCCCAGGGCGAGCGGATCGTGGAGGTGCTGAAGCAGAAAAACGGCGCCCCCGTGGAGGTGGCCCACCAGGTGTGCATCTTCTACGCCGCCACAAACGGCTATCTCAAGGCCGTCGAGACATCGAAAATTTCGGAATTTGAGCAGGGCCTCTACAACTACATGGACGAGCACGGCTACGACGTGCTGAAGGCCATCCGCGATACCGGCAAGCTGGAGCCGGAGACGGAGGAGGAGCTCAAGTCCTGCATCACCAGGTATATCGAGATCTTCACAAAGTAGTAAGGGAGGTGTGCGCCTATGGCCGGCGTGTCCATGAAAGGGATCAAGCTGCGCATCCGCAGCATGGAGAGCACAAAGCAGATCACGAAGGCCATGGAGATGGTGGCCGCCTCCAAGCTCAGACGGGCCCAGGACAACGTGACCCGCTCCAGGCCCTATTTTGAGACGCTTTATTCCACCGTCTGCGAGATCGCCGGGTCCACCGGGTCCTTCACCTCCCCCTATCTGGAGGAGCGGGTGGTCCAAAAGGCCCTCTACGTGGTCATCGCCGGGGACCGGGGACTGGCCGGGGGCTACAACCACAACGTCCTGAAGCTGGCGGAGGCCGAAATGGCCGGGAAAAACGTCACCGTCCTGCCCATCGGCAAGCGGTGCGTGGAGAATTTCCGCGCCCACCGGTATGAGATCCTCTCCGACGCCTGGGGCGAGGCCGGGGCGCTGTCGGTGTCTGACTGCTTCACCCTGGCCAAGGACATCTGCCGCCGGTTCCTGGAGGGGGAGTTTGACGAGGTGGATCTTGTCTACACAAACTTCGTCTCCATCCTCGTCCAGCAGCCCTCCGTTTTGAAGCTCCTGCCCCTCCACGGCTCAGGGGAGCCGTCGGAGGACAAGTCCGAGACGCTCTACGAGCCGGACAGCGAGACGCTGTTCGCCGCCATCGTCCCGGAATACTTAGGCGGCCTTCTCTACGGCGCCCTGTGCGAGAGCGTGGCCAGCGAGCAGGGCGCGCGCCGCACCGCCATGGACTCGGCCACCAAGAACGCCGAGGACATGATCGCCGACCTGAGCCTCAAGTATAACCGGGCCCGCCAGGGGGCCATCACCCAGGAGATCACGGAGATCGTGGCAGGGTCCAATACATAATATTTGGGCTCCTGCAAGTGGGCCGCCGTGGGCGGCGGCCCGTACAGCGAGCTATAAGCCTTTCGATCGAGGCCGTAGGGGCCGCCGCCCACGGCGGCCCAACCACTCACGCTTATTCGCAAATCCTTCTTTAAGGAGTTGATTCATTTGGCAACAACACATAAGGGCACGGTGGCGCAGATCATGGGGCCGGTGCTGGACATCCGCTTCAAGGACGGGGAGCTGCCGGAGCTTTTGAACGCCATCAAGATCGAGGCGAACGGCCGGGTGCTCACCCTGGAGGTGGCCCAGCACATCGGGGACAACATCGCCCGGTGCGTGGCCATGGGCTCCACCGACGGCCTTTCCCGGGGCCTGGAGGCCCTGGATACCGGCGCGCCCATCAGCGTCCCCGTGGGCGAGGAGTGCCTGGGGCGCGTCTTCAACCTCCTGGGCGACCCGGTGGACAACATGCCCGCCCCGGAGACGAAGGAGCGCTGGCCCATCCACCGCCCCGCCCCCAGCTACGACGAGCAGGAGGGCGCCACGGAGATCTTTGAGACGGGCATCAAGGTCGTGGACCTCATCTGCCCCTACGCCAAGGGCGGCAAGATCGGCCTCTTCGGCGGCGCCGGCGTGGGCAAGACGGTGCTCATCATGGAGCTCATCCACAACATCGCCACCCAGCACGGCGGGCTTTCCGTCTTCACCGGCGTGGGCGAGCGCACCCGTGAGGGCAACGACCTCTATAACGAGATGAAGGAGTCCGGCGTTCTCGCCAAGACCGCCTTAGTCTACGGCCAGATGAACGAGCCCCCCGGAGCCCGTATGCGCGTGGGCCTTTCCGGCCTCACCATGGCCGAATACTTCCGGGACGAGAAGCACCAGGACGTGCTGCTCTTTATCGACAACATCTTCCGCTTCACCCAGGCCGGGTCCGAGGTATCGGCGCTTCTCGGCCGGATGCCCTCCGCCGTGGGCTATCAGCCCACGCTGGCCACCGAGATGGGCGCTTTGCAGGAGCGCATCACCTCCACCAAGAAGGGCTCCATCACCTCCGTCCAGGCGGTGTACGTCCCCGCCGACGACCTCACCGACCCCGCCCCCGCCACCACCTTCGCGCACCTGGACGCCACCACGGTCCTGGACCGCTCCATCGCGAGTCTCGGCATCTACCCCGCCGTGGACCCCCTCGACTCCACCAGCCGCATCCTGACGCCGGAGATCGTGGGCCACGAGCACTACGAGGTGGCCCGCGCCGTCCAGCAAATGCTCCAGCGCTACAAGGAGCTCCAGGACATCATCGCCATCATGGGCATGGACGAGCTTTCCGAGGCCGACAAGCTCACCGTGGCCCGCGCCCGGAAGATCCAGCGCTTCCTCTCCCAGCCCTTCTCCGTGGCCGAGCAATTCACAGGCATGGAGGGCCGGTACGTGCCCCTCTCCGAGACGATCCGGGGCTTCAGGGAGATCATCGAGGGCAAGCACGACGACCTCCCCGAGTCCGCCTTCCTCTTCGCCGGGTCCATCGACGACGTGGTGAAGAAAGCGAGAGGGTGAGCCCATGGCGAGCTTCATGCTGCGGATCGTCACCCCCGACGGGCTCATGTTCTCCGGCGAAGCCGAAAGCCTCACCGTCCGGACCGTGGAGGGGGACGTGGGGATCCTGCCCAACCACATAAACTTCCTCACCGCTCTCGGCATGGGCGAAGCGAAGATCGTCGCCGGCGGCCAGGCCCGCCGCGCCGCCTGCATCGGCGGGATGCTCTCCGTCCGGGACAACGAGGTCAACCTGGTCCCCACCACCTTCGAGTGGGCGGACGACATCGACCTCCCCCGCGCCCAGCACGCCCGCGAGGCCGCCGAGGAACGCCTTTCCCACCGCGCCGACCTCTCCTCCCAGGAGATCGCCATCGCCGAAGCCAAGCTCAAGCGCGCCCTGGTCCGCTCCGGCGTCGCCGGAAGGAAAAATATTTAGAACATCCCAAACGCACGGCCAAGGCCGTGCGTTTGGCTTATTTCCGTCC
>CANQSD010000091.1 GCA_947626385.1 uncultured Oscillospiraceae bacterium
TGATACAGATCGGCCATCTGTTGTTGACTGAGCCAGACGGTTTCATCGTACATTTTTACCTCAATGCCGGTCTTCCCATCCTCAGTCTGATAAATCACGATCTCTCCCTGTTTGTCAGGCATCTCATGACCCCCTTTCTTTGGTACTGACTCCTTCTTCACGCCCTGTTGATCTGAGCCTTCAGGGCATCCTGGAGGACCTGAGAAAAGTTTACGTTTCGCTCCAGGGCGGCGGCGTTGAGCCAGGCGGGGAGGGTGACGGTGCGGTTGACGGACCGGTTTGCCTGGGCCATACGAACCGAGGGCATGAAGACATCCACCAGCACGGCCCTCTGATTTTCCCGCACGGGGACCTGGGCCAATGGAGTGGGAGCGGGGATCGGCTCCTTATCCTCCTCCAAGCCGTTCATGACAATGCCCAACAGTTCCCGAGCGGACATGAGCGCGTCCTGGTCGTCCGTGCCGCTGGTGGCCACGTCCAGATCAGGGAACACCACGGCGATCTCCTGGCCGGGGTCATAGGTGAACACGGCGGGGTAGAAATATCTTTCGACAGGTTTCATAGCTCTGACCTCCAAAAAAGATTCCGGGAGAGGCCGGGGCTCACCGGAATTTGAGCCCCGATTGCCGCTCGATGCTGTCAAGCGTTGGCCTTGGGATATCCTTGTCCGGATGCTTCACCGTGGTCCGGCCCTTTTTCGTGGGGTGTTTAAATTGGTAGTGACTTCCGGTCACCGTTACCAAATACCACCCATCGGCCTCTAACGCCTGAATGACCTCTCTTGATGAGTAGCTCTTCACGAGCGTTCCCTCCCGGCATTCGTATATTAACACATATTATTATATTTGTCAATCGTGCAACCGCGTCCGGCTGGCATCTGACTCACTTTTTCCTTGCCGGCTTATTGCCGCCGCTTCCGGTCTGCCGCGCGCGCTCGTAGCGGTCGTAGGCTTCTACGATGCGCTGGACCAGGACGTGGCGGACGACGTCGGCGGGGGTGAGGCGCATGATGGCGATGTCCTCTACGCCGTCCAGGACCCGGACGGCCTCGCGAAGGCCGGAGACCTTGTCCGCGGGCAGGTCGATCTGCGTCTCGTCGCCGGTAATCACGATTTTCGACCCAAAGCCCAGGCGGGTCAGGAACATCTTCATCTGCTCCCGGGAGGTATTCTGCGCCTCGTCCAGGATGATGAAGCTGTCGTCCAGCGTCCGGCCGCGCATGTAGGCCAGAGGGGCGACCTCGATGTCGCCGCGCTCTAAATATTTCTGGTATGTCTCCGCCCCCAGCATATCAAAAAGGGCGTCGTAGAGGGGTCGCAGGTACGGGTCCACCTTGGATTGGAGGTCTCCCGGCAGGAACCCCAGCCGCTCCCCCGCCTCCACGGCGGGGCGGGTCAGGATGATGCGGTTCACCGTCTTGGCCCGGAAGGCCGCCACGGCGGCGGCCACGGCAAGATAAGTCTTCCCCGTGCCGGCGGGGCCGATGCCCAGCGTCACAGTATTTTTCATGATGGCGTCCACGTACTTCTTCTGGCCCAGGGTCTTGGCCTTGATGGGCTTGCCCTTGGCGGTGACGCAGATGACGTCCCGGCTAAGCTCCCCGATCTTGTCCTCCTGCCCCGCCTTCACAAGGCCCAGGATGTAGCGCACGTTCTGTTCGCCGATGGTCTCGCCCTTGGCCGCCAGCTTCATCAGGCCCTCGATGGCCCTCTGGGCGTACAGTACGGCCTCCGCCTCGCCGGAGATCTTCAGCTCCGACTCCCGGTCCGTGACGCGCACGCCCAGGTCCGCCTCGATGAGGCGGAGGTTTTCGTCGAAGGAGCCGAAGACGTTGATGACGTTCTCCATACGGTCGATGCTCATGGTCTGTTCTGTCATTGGTAGGAACCCTTCTCTCTATGACGCGGTTTTGTAGCTTTCCGCCTCCTCGTCGGTGAGGAGCCGTTCCGAGGCGATCTCCTCCACGCACTCGGCGTTTAAGGTGACGGTGAGGACGCCGCCCTCCAGGTGCGACGTGAATTCGGCGGAGGTGACGCTTCCCTCTCCGATGCGCTCCTCCAGCACGGCCAGCAGGCGGGCGCGCAAAATGGCCTCCGCCTCGGCCTCGGAGAGCGTGTCGGTCACCGTCTCATACGTCTCAAAGCGCTCCCGGATGACGGTGAGCGGCAGGACGGCGCCGCCGGGGAGCGTCACGGGCGTATACGAGACTATTTTATCACAGTTGGCCTGCGGATTTCCACCGGAAATATAAAAATTTATCCGTTTTCCGCCGAGAATCACGGCGGTCCTGGTCTTTTCCTCCCCGGTGTACGTCTTTCGCACCGTCTCCAGAGGCATTTGAAGGCTCAGCTCGTGCCACGTCCTGGCCCAGACCCGCGCGCGGGCGTGGCTCATGCGGCCGCGGCCCAGGGGCGTCCAGGGGGAAACCAGCGTGTCCCCCGCGTCCACCGTCTCCCCCACGGTGCGAACGGTCCAGCCCTCCTCCACCTCCATGCGGACGATGATCCCCGCCGTCCTCGCCTCCACCGCCGCCGGCACGTCCGGGTCCACCAGCGCGGGCCTCGGCGTCTTCTCCCGCACCACCACCCGGATGCGGCTTCCATAGGTATTGAGGGTGATGAAGGAGAGCTCCGGGATGCGCAGAAGGATATCGTTGGAGATCCACTTATTTTTGATGTTCAAAATACAGGTCCCGATGTCCACCCCCTCCTCCTTCAGGGCGGCCAGGATCTGCGTCGTCGGCACCGTCTCGTTGCCGGTGACCTCGATCTGCCACACGAAGAGGGTGGACAGCCCCAGAAGCGCGGCGCAGACGAGAAGCCCCGCCAAAAGCGCGTACCGCCGCCGCAGACGCCACAGGACAAAGGGCGCGCCCCGCCGGCGGACAGCCCGCGCCTCAAAGCTCCCCGTCTCCCGGGCGAGCCTGCGAAGCTTCACGTAGCCGGGGATGCTCACCGTGAGCTCCGTCGTGTTCTCACCGGTGCGTTTCATGTCCCGGAAATCCACCCGATTCCCGGCGCAGATGTTGGCGGCCCGTTCGGCGTAGCGGCACGTAAGCTCCACCCGCACGGACCCCGAGAGAAGATCCATCATCGCTCCCATACCTACCTCACAAACTCCACGCCGTCCACCTTCCCCGTCACCGCCAGCTCCAGGTCGCTCATGGCAGCGATCTCCAGCCCCTGGCCCCGGATACGCACGGGCACGTCCATGGTGTTCACGGTGATCCTGTCGGCCTCGTATTCCAAAAGTCCCCGGTGGTTCTCGATCTGAACCTTGTGCCCGCCGGTGACGGTGACCCGCGCCACCCCCAGCGCCGGCTCGCCGGGGATATCCATCAGCTCGGTGAGTCTGGCGACGGCCCTTCCGGTCTTCTTTTTCATGCGCCTGCCCCTTTCATGGCTTGTTCCTCCCAAAGCTTATGAGGCGTCAGGTCATTTTAGCCCTGCGCCGTCCATAGACTTAATCGTTCCGTGAGAAAGGGGGAAACGCCTTGAAATTCTCGGCCCTTCGGCAAAAAGCCTTCGATACCCTCGCCGTCCTCGGCCTCCTGGCCGTCACGGCGGGACTGGTGCTCTATCCCAAAGAGATGGTGGCCTCCGCCCGGGAGGGGGTGGAGATGTGCTTCAACGTGCTCATCCCCTCCCTCTTTCCCTTCTTCGTCGTCTCCAACCTCACGGTGTCCCTGGGGCTGGCCGACCGGCTGGGCGGGCTCATGTCCCCGGTGATGGAGCCCCTCTTCAACGTGGGCGGTCCGTGCGCCCCGGCGCTGATCCTGGGGCTCATCGGCGGCTACCCCGTGGGGGCGCGGACGGTCATCAACCTCTATACCTCCGGCAAGTGCTCCAAGGCAGAGGCCGAGCGGCTCCTGGCCTTCTGCAACAACTCCGGCCCCGCCTTCATCCTGGGCGTGGTGGGCGCGGGCATCTTTGAAAGCTCCAGCCTCGGCGTGGCGCTCTACCTCATCCACATGGCCGCCTCCCTTCTGGTGGGCCTGGTGTTCCGGGGCTACGGACCCCCTCCGGACCGGGCGAAGGCCCCCTCGGACGCTCCCGCCCCCACCCCTGGGAGCAAGGCCGCCGCCTTTGTGAGCTCCGTATCCTCCGCCTTCACCGGGTGCCTGGGCATCTGCGGGTTTGTGATCTTCTTCACGGTCCTCCTGCGGCTGCTGCTCCTGTCCGGCGTTATGGGCTGGCTGTCCCTGGTCTTGGGGGGCTTTCTGGAGCTTTTCGGGCTGGACGGGACGCTGGCCCCCAAGCTCCTCACCGGTCTTGTGGAACTCACCGGCGGCGTCTGGAGCCTGCGGGGCGAGGCCGGCACCATGACGGCCAGGGCCACCCTGGCGGCCTTCATGCTGGGCTGGGCGGGGCTGTCCGTCCACTGTCAGGTCATCTCCTTTTTGGGGGAGACGGGCCTCAAGGTGCGCACGTATCTTCTGGGGAAGCTCCTGCACGCGCTCCTGTCGGCGGGGCTGGCCGCTGTGGTGATCCCCTTCGTCCCGGTGAAGACTCCCGTGGGCGCGTTCCTCTCCGACCGCATCGGCGCCCTGGCCGCCATGGATTTCTCCGCCACGCTCCGGGCCTCCGTTCTCTTTGCGGCGGCGGCGGTGGGCGTTTTTCTCCTTTCCGGCCTCATATGTGAAAAAATCAGTGGAAAAAAACGCGGCGGCGGGTTATAATGGGGGCACGGAGGTGGTCTTAATGCTCTTCAAACGGGACATGGAGCCCTGCTGTTCCTGGTGCGACCACGGCACAAAAATCAGCGACACGGAGGTGGCGTGCCTCAAGCGCGGCATCGTCTCCGCCGCCGGGGCGTGCGACAAATTCAAGTACGACCCCCTGAAACGCGAGCCGCCGGTACAGGAGGCGCTGAAGACCGAGGGGCTTTCCCAGGAGGATTTTGACCTGTGAGCCTGGGAAAACCGCTGTTTTTACCGGAGATCCCGGACTTTTTCACGGTCTGTGAGGTGGAGGAGTGCGGCTCCACCAATACGCTTTTAAAAGAGCGCGCCGGCACACTGCCGGAGGGCTTTGTCCTCATCGCCCGCCGCCAGAGCGCGGGCCGGGGGCGGCTGGGCAGGCGCTTTTTTTCTCCCGACGCCACGGGGCTCTACCTGAGCATCCTCCTGCGCCCCGCCCTCTCCCCTGCCGACGCCGCCCTCCTGACCCCCGCCGCCGCCGTGGCCGCCGCCAGGGCCGTGGACGGGTGCTTCGGCGTGGAGACGAAGATCAAGTGGGTCAACGACCTCTATCTCCGCGGGAAAAAGATCTGCGGCATCCTGGCCGAGTCGTCCTACGGCGGCGGGTCCTCCCCGGCATATACCGTCCTGGGCGCGGGCTTCAACATCGCCCCGCCGGAGGGGGGCTTTCCGGCGGACATCGCCGAAGTGGCGGGAGCCATTGCGGAAAAGGCCGCCCCCGGCGACCGGGAGCGGCTGGCGGGCGCGTTTTTGCGGGAGCTCTACGGGCTCTATACCGCCCTGCCGGCTACGCCGTTTTATGAGGAGTACCGGGCGCGCGACCTCGTCTGCGGCCGGGACGTGACCGTCCTCTCCCCCGACGGTTCCACTCCGGCCCACGCCGAGGAGATCCTGCCGGACTTCTCCCTGGCCGTCCGCCTCCCGGACGGCACCCGCCGCGCCCTCGCCGCCGGCGAGGTGTCCCTGAGGGGGTGGGCCTGATGCTTTGTCTGCGTCCCCACCACGCCCTGTGCATCCAGAAATATACAGGCCACGGCTACGACGAAGCCTTCACCCGGCACATGGACGAGCTGACCGCCGCCCTTCGGCGTCAGCCCGACACGCCCGTCCGGCTCACGGAGGGCTGCGACGACCTGTGTACGGCCTGTCCCCACAATGCCGGCGGCGTCTGCGCCACCGCCGACAAGGTCCGGCGTATGGACGAGGCCGTCCTGCGCCTGTGCGGGTACGCCTACGGCCAGGAGCTTCCCTGGCGGGAGCTTGCCGGAGAGGCCGCGCGGCGCATCTTTGAAACGCCGGATTTCGAGGCCGTCTGCTCAGACTGCGAGTGGGTCGGCCTGTGCCGGGAAACCGGAAAATTTTAACATGCAAAAAGTCCCCTTTTCCGGGAAATCTAACAATGATTTCTTGAGAAAAGGGGTTTTTCATATGACCGAACTCGTCAAAGGACTCGCCATCGGCATGGTCGCCGGCGCCACCGTGGGCGCTCTCGTCGCCATGCCCAAAAAGCGCGGCTCCGCCATGGGCAAGATGCTCAAAACCGCCGGCCACATCGTGGAGAACATCTCCGACGCGATAGGCATCTAAGGCTGGGAAACGCAAGCAAGGGCGGGTTTTAGACCCGCCCGTTTTTTCGATGCCGTTCTGTCATCCACCCTTCGCTTCCCCCCTGCCCCCCTCCTACGAGGAGGGGGCTTTAAAAAGGTTGCGGCTTCGCCGCATTTTGGATTTGCCCGCTACGGCGGGGACGGGGGCTCGAATCCCCCTTGCCCCCTTTGCCCCAAAGGGGGTCAAAAAGGATGCGCCGCTATGCGGCGCATTTTTATAAACGCGGCGCATAGCGCCGCAACCTTATTCTCCGACCCCTTTTTCGGAAAAAGGGGTGCCGCCGCGGCGGCGGGGTATTCGAGCCTGTTGGGCGTCGCTGAGGGTTCCGGTTATTGGAGTGTAGCACCACCCCGGCGCTTCGCGCCACCCCTCCGTAGGAGGGGCAAGAGAGGTTGCGATAACGGAACGATTCCGACAAATCGTACCCGTCCCCGTCTCAGGGCCCCCTCCTCGTAGGAGGGGGGCAGGGGGGCAGCGAACGTAGGATGACAGACCGGTCCCGACAAACCGTACCCGCCCCCGACACGCCAGTCCCTCCAAGATTGGGGGCAGCCGTATCGAGGGCGGATGTTGTATGGGTTGCGGCGCATGGGAGGGATACAAATTATAGCAATATAAACGGCTCTTCTTCAAACTGTCTGACGCTGAATTCTACGCGCCACTCCACATCCTCTGCCGGTTCGAAGTGGAGGGAAGCATACGCGGCGCGGAGTTTGCCTGTGGGCTTGCCGCCGGACGCAATGGAGGTGGGACCGTCCGAGCCGCCGATGATGCCGATCACGGCGACGCTGGCGGTGGCGGTGGGCGCCATGGGGTCCTTCGTTGCGGTCTCCACCGGCCGGTCGCCCTCCGCGCAGTCCCGGATCGAAATGTCCTCCTCCGGCTCCGGGGAGAGGGTGTA
>CANQSD010000092.1 GCA_947626385.1 uncultured Oscillospiraceae bacterium
CCTTGGGGGAGGTGGCGCGAAGCGCCGGAAGGGTCGCCGCGGCGGATAATTCAAAACAGCGGCGAAGCCGCAACCTTTTTCGCCCCCTCCTCGTAGGAGGGGGGCAGGGGGGAAGCGAGCGTTGGGTGACAGACCGCTTCCCCAAAGGTCCCCCCTCACCCCCTCTCCCTCTTCCCCGCGTTCCTCTCAAAATTCCTTCCCCGCCGGAACCCGCAGTTGTAGCAGGCGGCCAGGGTATAGCAAATATCGTCGCTGTTACAAAGAAGTCCGATAAGCTCCGCGACGGTCAGCCTGTAATGCTCCGGCGGGTGGTCATTGAGCAGTTTTTCAAACCATTTTTCATCATAGATTCGCGGCATAGCGTTGTCTCCTTTTCAATAGTATCATTTGACTCCACTGTACGTGATTCCTAGTATAGTGTAATCTTATGATACTGTCAAGACTTTTTGGAGGAATACTATGCTTGGAAAACGGCTGAACGCGGCGCGTAAGGAAAAGGGCTACACCGCCCAGCAAATGGCGGACCTGATCCACGTCACCTTAAGCAATTACCGCAAATACGAAAGCGGACGGGTCTACCCGCCGGTGGACAAGCTCGTCCAGCTCGCCGATATTCTTGACGTGACCACTGACTATCTTTTGTGCAGGGACAAGAAAGCAGAGGACGTTGACAAAATCTGAGAATTTATAGAAATACCTCGCATGACACAGTATAGGAATATTGGGACTTGAAGATATGCCGAATTGTGGTGTAAAATTGTTACTATACTGTTTACCACGTTGTGGAGGTACATAATGCGCGGAAAACGTTTAAACTTGGCACGTAAGCAAAAAGGCTACACCGCCCAGCAGATGGCAGATATGCTCCATGTGACCATCAGGACGTATCGAAATTATGAAAGCGGCACGACCTGCCCCTCATTGGGGACGCTCGTCCAACTCGCCGACATCCTCGATGTGACCACCGATTACCTCCTCTGTCGGGACACAAACCGAAGCGCCCCCGCTCGATAAAAATTTAACACGGTCAGCCCTCCAAAGCCCATTTTCCACTTGCATCCTTTGCCGCGCTGTGGTATAACATCCTATAGCGAACGCAAACCGTCGAAACTCGACAAAAAGAAAGGGGTGGGGGCCGTGGCCCGGACGATCTTTGCCATCGCGCTCTCGTATCTCTCGGGGAGCGTCCTTTACGCCAACATCTTCGGCGACCTTTTCAAGGTCCGGGACAAGTACGCCCTGACGCCGGACCGCAACCCCGGCGTGGCCAATGCCTACGCCTGCGGGGGCTTCTGGTGCGGAACGCTGACGCTGGTCTTTGAGCTTCTGAAGGGCTTTCTGCCCGTGTTCTTCCTGACGCGCCTGCCCGGCCTTCGCGCCTGGGGCCAGCCCATCATCCTGGCTGCGCCTCTGGTGGGCCACATCTTCCCGATCTTCTACGATTTTCACGGCGGAAAGGGCATCGCGGTGACCTTCGGGTGCCTCATTGGCCTCTTCCCCTACACCCGCCCCTTCGCCATTCTGGCGGCGGCGTTCATCTTCTTCTCCGTCATCGTGGTGGTGACACCCCACTATTACCGCACCATCGTGGCGTACATAACGGCGGCGCTGGCGATGTGGCTCACACACATCCGCTTTGCCGTGCTGGGGGCGTTCCTCTTCATGGCGGCGCTGGGGTGCCTGCGGATGTACATGGCCCATGAGGAAAAAGAAAAGCTCGAGGTAAAGCTTCTATGGATGCGCTGATACTTTCCTGCGGCACCGGCGGCGGCCACAACGCGGCGGGCCGCGCGGTGGAGCAGGAGCTTCGCGCCCGTGGCCACCGGGTGACCTTCATGAACCCCTACGACCTCCAGGGCCCCCACGCCGCCCACACCGTCAACAGCGCCTACGTGAAGCTGGCCCAGCGGGTCCCCGGCGCCTTCGGGGCCGTCTACGGCCTGGGAAACGCCTACCGGCGCCTGCCCTTCCGCTCCCCCGTCTACCACTTCAACGGCGCCACCGCCACCGCCCTGCAAAAATACTTGGACACCCACCCCTGCGACGCCATCGTCATGCCCCACCTTTTTCCGGCGGAGATGGTCACCCACCTGAAACGCCGGGGCGTCGCCGTCCCCCGCACCTACTTCGTGGCCACGGACTACACCTGCATTCCCTTCACCGAGGAGACGGACTGCGACCGGTACATCATTCCCTCCCCCGACCTTACTGAGGATTTTCTGGGCCGGGGCCTGCCGGAGGAGCGCCTCGCGCCCCTGGGCATCCCCGTCCGCCGGGAATTTCTGGGCCGCGACCGGGCCCAGGTCCGCGACCGATTGGGGTATGAGGAGGGCCGGCGCTACGCCCTTCTGGCCGGCGGCAGCATCGGCGCGGGGAACTTGGAGGAGTCCGTGCGGACCCTGGCCAGCGACCACGACCTCCAAATCACCGTGGTCTGCGGCAGCAACCGCCGGGTCTACGAGCATTTGAGCCGTGAGTTCGGATGGCGCGCCACGGTCATCGACCACACCGACGACTTCGCCGACTATATGCTGGCCTCGGACCTCTTCATCTCCAAGCCCGGCGGCCTGTCCTCCGCCGAAGCCGCCGCCGTGGGCACGGCCCTCATCCACGTCACCCCCATCCCGGGGTGCGAGACGAAAAACATGGCCTTCTTCGCCTCCCGCGGCATGAGCCTGCCCGTCGAATCCCCCAAAAAAGAGCTCCCGGACGCCTGCCGCGCCCTCCTGGACCCGGCGGAGCGCGAAAAAATGCTCCACGCCCAGCACACCCGCCTCCCCCAAAACGCCGCCTCCTCCCTCGCCGACCTCATCGAGTCGGACGTGGCCGAAAAATAGCGCACCCGGCGGCGAAAGGTTGCGGCTTCGCCGCAGTTTTCATTCCCCGCCCACCCACCCCCGCCGCCAAAGCCCCTCCCTCCGGGAGGGGTGCCCGAGCGAAGCGATGGGCAGGGTGGGTTCGTTTATCCGACCGCTCAAAAACCTCAACCTTCGATCCCTCAGTCTCGCTTCGCTCGACAGCTCCCCTTACGAAGGGGAGCTGTTTAAAAGGTTGCGGCGCTTCGCGCCGCCTTTATAAAAAATTGCGCCGCATAGCGGCGCATCCTTTTTGACCCCCTTTGGGGCAAAGGGGGCAAGGGGGATTCGAGCCCCCGTCCCCGCCGCAGCGGGCAAATCTAAACCGCGGCGCAGCCGCAACCTTTTTCGCCCCCTCCTCGTAGGAGGGGGGCAGGGGGGTAGCGAGCGTTGGATAACAGAGCGGTCCCGATAATCCGCACCCGTACCCGCCACAAAGCCCTCCCCGCGGGGCGGGGAGGGGGGAGGGGTGAGGTGGGAGCCGAAGGGCTTTGAGAGGTCCCGATGAACGCACCCACCTCATCCGGCGCCTGCGGGCGCCACCTTCCCCACTTTGTGGGGAAGGCTAGGACGGGGGAAAATCGAAATCCCCCTTGACTCGGTTTTCTCCTCTTTGTTACTTTCTCCTCTTTTGACGAGTCAAAAGAGGAGAAAGTAAATCCCGCCGCCCAAAGGGCGGCACCTTTTTTACCCCCGCAGGGTCGAGGCGTCTCCCGGAGCTCTTCAAGCCCCCCTCTTGAATTTTCCCCCGAATTTTGCTATACTGTCTCCCGTCCACAAAAGGAGCTGACGACATGAAGAGGTCCGGGTACCGATATTGCCCCCGCTGTGCCGAGCGTCTCGCGCCCGGCGCGGAGGCGTGCCCCATGTGCGGCGCGGACGTGCCGGCGGAGCGCGTTCTGAGCGCCGGGGCGCGGTGGGCGCGGGTCCTGCCGGTCCTCTTCGCGCTGGCGCTCCTTTTTGCCCTCTGGCCCCTCCCGGCCCTGACGCGCACGCCGGAGGAAAAATTCATCGACTACAACCTCTCCCTCCTGCCGGAGCTCTCCCCCGCCGGCTCCTTTACCCTCACCGCCGTCTCCGACGACCCGGCCCTCCAGACCTACCTGCGGGGGTCCGCCGTCACCCTCAAATACAGCGCCGGCCTTGAGGGCTTTGCCCTGGACGCCGGCGTCACCCTTATGGCAAGCCCCATCCTTTCCGCCGCCCTCACGCTGGAGGGCACGCGCCTGGGCGCGTACGTGCCCCAAATCAAGGACGTCTACTACACCGTGGACCTCCCTGTCTTTCTGGACCGCATGGGCCTTGTCCCCGACGACGAGCCGGTGGCGGATCCCCCCAGCCCCGCCGCGTATATGGCCGTGGCAGGCCGCTATTGGTCCCTCCTCACCTCCCTGGTGAGCCCGGAGGACCTGGACCTTTCCGAGGATGTCCCCGTCACCCTCTCCACCGGGGAGGAGCTCACCTGCGACGTCTACACCTTCACTCCCTCCCCCCGCGCCCTCCGCCGGGTCCTCCGGGAGGCCGCCGACACCGTGGAAACGGATCGGGACCTCCTGGCCATCCTGGCCTACGCCTCCCGGAGCGACACCCCCACCCACGATGCCCGCCAGACGCGAAAACAGCTCTCGGACGCCCTCTACGCCCAGGCCGACGCCTGGTCCCGGGCCCTCGACGAGCCCCTCACCTGGACGCTGGCCGTCCGCCGCGGCGAGGTCGCGGCGGTGACCATCGCCCGCGGGGACTTCGCCCTGACGCTGGAGCCCCGTGACGGCGCGCTGGACATCCTTCTCCGCCACCCGGACCTCGCCTTTCTGGAGGGGATGGTCTTCCGCCTGCGCTATACCCCCGGCGACGGCCCCGCCGCGCCGGAGCCCGCCGGCGAGGAGGACATCACCCGCTATTCCCTCCCGCGCCTTCTGTCCCTGGCCAGGGAGCTTGAGGACAACGTGGGCGCCGACATCATCTACGCTTTTGGCGATATCCTGGAAGTTTTAGGGCTGTAAGGAGGGCTTATGATGGAACAGGAGATCTTATGCACCCTCACGGACGCCGTCCGCCGGTACGGCCGGACGAAGGCCCTGGGGCCGCTGTCCCTCACGGTGAAAAGCGGCGAGCTTCTGGGCGTGCGCGGCCCCAACGGCGCGGGGAAATCCACGCTCCTGTCGCTTCTGGCCGGCGACGCCAGGCCCGATGCGGGCCAGTGCGTCCGCTCAAGCAGGGCCAGGGCCGCCACCTCCTGGGTCCCCCAGGAGCTGAGCCTTTACGAGACGCTGTCCGGCCTTGACAATCTGAAATTCTGGGCCATGGCCTCCGGCCTGCCCCGCCGGTACATCCCCGCCCGTGCTGAGTACCTTCTGGAGCGCCTGGGCCTTGCCGACAAGGCCGGGGCCCGCGTCAGCTCCTACTCCGGCGGCATGAAGCGCCGGCTGCATCTGGCCTCCGCCCTCATGGTCACCCCGGCGCTTTTGCTGCTGGATGAGCCCACCGTGGGCGCGGACGCCGAATCGGCACAGCTCATCCTGGACCTTGTGGCCCACCTGCGGGACATGGGCGTGGGCATCGTCCTCATCAGCCACCGGGCCGGGGAGCTGGAACAGGTCTCCGACCGGATCGTCACCATGGACGCCGGCCTCATCGCCGGGGAGGTCACGCTATGAGGGCCCTCCTGTCCGCGCTTTGGAAGGACCTGCGCCTTTTCCTCTCCGGCGCGGGCCTTCTGGCGCTCATTTTGCCTGTGGCGCTTCTGCCGGCCCTGAAGCTGGGCATGGCGGACCTGGGCGCGGGGGAGTATTTGAGCAGCTTCCCCATCGCCGTCCGGGACGAGGACAACACCGTCATGTCCCGGTCCCTGATCTCCCAGCTTCGCAACATCGAGCTCTTCTCCGAGGTCCGCGTCCTGGAGGAGGGCGTCACCGACGAGGAGGCCCTGGCCGACGGCGCGGTGGCGGTAGCCACCGTCCCCCGTGATTTCTTCTACGAAATTTACCGCATGGCCGACTGCCCGGTGAACGTCACCCTCAACGCCGACACCCCCACCCAGAGCGCCCTCTTTGAGGCCATCTTCCGGTCCGTCATGGGCCTCATCCGCGCCAACCACGCCTCAGCCCTCGGGACCTACACCTACGCCTACGGGGAGCTCACCGACGACCTCGTCCGCCAGATGCGCCGGGAGACCGGCGACCGGCTGGTGGTGGACGCCCTGGGCCGCCAGCGGGTCTTCGAGACGGTGTACGCCTCCGCCGACCTTGCCGGCGCGCTGACGCGGCGGCTGTCCGCCTGCGTCCTGGGGGTCCTGGCCCTCTTTTTCGCCGTCTGCTCGGCCAAGACCGTCCCGGAGGAGCGAAGGCTGGGTGTCCTGCCCCGCTTTCGGACGCTGGGGCGGGGGACCTGGGGTTTTGCCGTCTCCAAGCTCCTCTCCGCGCTCCTCCTGTCCCTCCCGGCGGTGGCCCTTGTCGCCTCCCTCACCGAGCTTGGCTTCTGGCCTGTCCTGGCCCTCTACGCCCTTCTCCTGCTGGCGGCCTTCGGCGTCTGCCTTCTCCTGTGCGCCCTCGCCGCCTCTCCCGCCGCCCAGCGGTGGGCCAACCTCCTGCTCCTCCTCTCCCTGGCCCTGGGCGGCACCCTGTGGCCCGTCAGCGCCCTGCCCGCGCCCCTGCGGGCGCTTCGGTATCTGGCCCTGCCCTACTATGCCCAACTGGGGCTGGAGGCGGCGGCCGCCGGACTCGACCTCTCCGCCCGGTTCACCCTCCTGTGGCCCGTGGGCGCGGCGGCGGTGGTTTTTCTGCCCCTGTCGGTGGCCCTTGTGACACGTCCCGGAGGGGGGTCCGAGAGGGGTCGGAGAGGGGTCCGAGGGGCCTCCGAGGGGGCTCGCGACCCCCTGTCAGAGGGGGATAAAACGGCCAACTTCACCAGGTTTTGGAATGTATCCGCCTTCCGGGCCGGCCAGCTGGCGGGACGCGGGGGCGTCTTCCTCCTGTGCGCCGCCGTCACGGCGGCGCTGTGCGGCGTATCCGCATCGTCCATCGGCTCCAAATCCCCCGCCAAGCTGCGCCTCGCGGCGGTGGACCTGGACGGCACCGAGCTTTCCGGGGAGCTCATCACCCAGATCGCCTCCGCCCCAGGCGTTTCCCTGGAGACGGTTACAGCGCGGGAGGCGGAGCTTGCCCTGGTCACCGGCGCTTACGAGGGCATCCTCACCGTGGGGGAGGGCTACGGCGACGCCGTATCGTCCATGTCCGACACGCCCCTTACATTTGACGCCCCCGCCTCCTCCCTCACGAGCCAGGGGGCGCGGGAGATCGTCGCCGGCGCGGTTTTGACCCAGGAGCGCGCCG
>CANQSD010000093.1 GCA_947626385.1 uncultured Oscillospiraceae bacterium
TATCCGTGACCGCATAGCCGGTGGTGGCGTCGTTCTTCTTGATGTCGGCAAGCTTCAGCGCAACGATGGTGCCGTTGGTCAAATCATACTCGAAGGCCAGTGTCTTGACCTGAACGGAAGCCAGATAATCAGCCTGGGAGTCAACATCAGCGCCCTTGGTGTTGATCTTGATCTTGTCGTTGACGATATCGGAAACGCCATTGACCTTCAGGGTCGTAGGATCGTCTTCAAGGGGAGTACCCCAGTCGGCGACCATATCAACACCGCCGATCGTCTCGATCGTAGGATTCTTGAAGAACATGACTTCGTTATTCAGAGGTTCCAGAACAGGAGCATTCTCGCTGTCCGTAACCTTGACATTCACTTTTGTGAGCTCGCCGTTCACAACAGCGTTGTACTGGATAAACTCGACGAACTTATCGTTGTCAAGAAGGATACGGACCTTGGTGGCGTTGGCATTGCCGACGACAAAGTAGTTGTTGTCGCCAGTGGGCACTGTCGTCCCGCCAGACTCCTTGCCGGGATCGATGACGACCACGACATTTGCGACCTCGCCCTTAGAAATGACCTTATGATTTGTTCCATCGAACACACCGGCATAGATGGCCTTGGCGCCGACGCCTTCCTTCAGAGTGGGAACGTTATAGATGCTGTAGAAGTCAGCGGTGACCTTCCAGTTGGGCGAATCCGTCTCGGTATCCTTGGTGGTCACGACCAGGAAGATGGTCTTGCTGTCGAAGAGGACCTTCTCGCCGTCAAACTTGCCCTCGGCCTTGTTTTGAGTGATCTCAACGGTCTTCGGGTTTGCAGCCGCCGCGAGAGGAGTGATGGTGTACACATCAGTCTTGGAATCGACAGCATAGGAGACGAGCTTGCCGATGTATTTATTTCTGACTTCCTTGAACTGCTCTTCAGTCACAGTCGCGCTGGCTGTTTCCTGGATAACCTTCTCAACGGTGGTGCCGTCGGTAAGAAGGAGACGGACCATGTAGCCATAAACCGACTTATTATCGACCTTGCCGCCCTCGCTGGCCCAGTTGCTGGAACCGGCGGTGGTGTTATCGACCAGCTTGATGTCGAAGCAGTAAGCAAACTGCATCTTGGGGTCAATGGTGGTGCCGGTAGTGCTGGTGCTCATGTCAACAAACAGGATGTTGCCATTCAGAGTGTACAGGGTAGCGGCACCGACGGTGAGCTTACGAGTGGTCGGAGTGCCGGTCATAAGGTTGCGGTCCATGGCAGCGTCCTCATCGGCACCGATTTTCAACAGGGCCTCGTTATTGACCATGTAGGTCTTGTCGGTGGTGGTCACAAAGGAGAGGGTCTTCAGGTTGTTGTCGTCGATACGGGTGATGGTGGTGGTGACCTTCTCAAGAGGAACGACCTCAAGGACGGAAGCGGCTGTGGCGCCCTCGGCATCCCAGCCGGGCTTGACGTAGGCGGCGACAAAGGTATTCTCGCCGGCGGCGGTAAGCGCAGCATAGGCCGCATGCTTGTCGCCAACGGTAAAGTCATTGGATACGACTTCAGTGCCGTTATCGCCGTAAACGGTCAGGGGGACGGTCTTTGCGGCAGCGTCAGCCTTGCCGACCTGCGCGACATATGCCTCACGGACGATGATGCGGGGGGTAACGCCTTCGGCTTTGTTGTAGACCTCGACCTCATAACCATTGACGGAGGCAACCTTATCGGTATAGAGCTCCAGAGAGCTGTCCTGACCGCCGTTATAATAGACGTCGTAGCCGTCCAGTTTATCCTTGTCGGCCTTGGTGAAGTTGCCGTCGAATTTGGCGTCGGGAGTCATGGTATACTTGACAACCTCGCCGTCGTTATCCTTCCAAAGAATGAGGGGGCGCATAAAGGCGTCAACCTCGCCGGTGACCTTCTTGAGGCCGTTGTACATCACGTCGGCCAGGGAGCCCCTGAAGGAATCAACGCTCTTGACCTTGGCGCCGGTGCTCTGCGCATAGAGCATAGCCTCGTTGTAGTCAGAGCCCTGGTAAATGGTGTTCGCGGCAGTAGGACCTTCGTCACCCGTCGCAGGAATATAGACGGTATACTCTTTGCCGCCGTCCTTGGTGTAGATCAGGGCGTTCAGCGCCAGCTGCGCGACCTCGCCGCGTTTGATGGCAACGGACCAGTCGATGGTGCCGAGGCCCTTGTTGAGCTTCGTCTTGATCACGGTGGAGTAGACGTTGCCGGCCCAGGGAGCGCCATAGAAGCCATTGTCATCAGGGTCGAAGCCGATGGCCACCAGGAGCATCTTGGCGAACTCGTAGCCCGTGACGTTTGAGTCAGGCCAGAAGCCCGTATCGGTGCCGGCGATGATCTCCTTATCCTGGCAGTAAGCAATGTAGTTCCTGCCCCACTGGAGGTCCGCGCAGTCAGCGAAGTCAAGGCTCGTGTCAGGATAGTTCTTGACGACATCCTCAGTGGCCAGCATACGCGCTACGATAGCGGCTGCCTCGCGGCGAGTGATGGGCTCGTTTGCCCATAAGTTGCCATCAGCACCGCCCTGGTAGATCTTCTCCGCTTTGAGCACTTCGAATGCCTCTTTGTACTTGACCTCAAGGTCGTCAGTCGCCGCCGTGGTGGTATTTGCCGCAGACGCAGGCAAAATCAGCACGCCGACTACCATGACTACCGCCAAGACCAAGCACAGGGTCTTTTTCAGAGTCTTCATGTAGTGTTTCCTCCTTAATAAAACGGCGGGGGAGGGGAAGGGGGACTTTTGGGGCGGCAAAAGGGATGGTTTCTGGCTTGAGAGGCGGGAAATCGGGACATTTTGAGGCGGATTTTTGACGGGCGTGTGTCTTATGCGCGTCTTAGACAAGTTCTGGAAGTGGGTTGCGGAGGGGAAAAGGGTGTGGTATAATGGTTGGCGAAAAGAAATTTTGCCAGCGGAGGGGAACTATGGAACAGCGTATCGTGGAGTTTTTTGAGAGGAACCGCGCCGCGATTCTGGCGGACATCCGGCGGCTCGTGGCGGTGGACAGCGTCCGGGGGGAGAGCGCCCCCGGCGCGCCCTTCGGGCCGGGGCCCAGGCGGGCGCTGGACGAGGCGCTGGCGATCGCACGGGAGCACGGGCTTTCCGGCGAGGTGCGCGGCGACCGGATGCTGGTCATCGAGGCCGGCGAGGGCGAGGCCGAGCTGGCCTTGCTGGCGCATCTGGACGTGGTGCCCCCGGCGGGGGAGTGGACCGTCACCGCGCCCTATGAGATGCGGGAGCTGGACGGGCGGATCTACGGCCGGGGGGTCATCGACGATAAGGGGCCGGCGGTGGTGTCCCTGTGGGCGATCTTGTGCGCCCGGGAGCTGGGGCTTTTGAAGCGAAGGGTCCAGCTTTTGTTGGGGTCCGACGAGGAGTGCGGGTCCTCCGACCTTGCGTGGTATCTGGAGCGCTACCCCGTCCCCGGCAAGGTCTTCACGCCGGACGGGTCCTTCCCCGTGGCGAATACGGAAAAGGGCCGGATGCACTTCACGCTGACGGCCCCGGCCTACGCCGGCGAGAGCTTGCACGTCGTCAGCCTCACCGGCGGGTCCGTGCCCAACGCCGTTCCCGCCCGGTGCGAGGCGGTGCTGTCCGACGGCACGCGCCTGGAGACTGTGGGCCGCGCCGCCCACGGGAGCCTGCCCCAGGAGGGCGACAACGCCGCCACGCGGATGATCGAAAAGCTTGCCGCCCTGCCGGGACCGGGCTTCGACGTCTTCCGTGCTCTGCAAAAAGTCTTCCCCCACGGGGACGTGAACGGGTCCGCGGTGGGCGTCACCTGCCGGGATGAGCTTTCCGGGGAGCTGACGGTGAATCTGGGCGTTTTGAAGGTGGACGATCAGGGCCTGCGGGCCGACGTGGACTGCCGCATCCCCGTCTGCGGCGACGGGAACGCCATCGCGGACGGGTTTGCCCGCGCGCTGGAGGGTGTGGAGCTTCAAATCCTCTCCCTCTCCAAGCCCCACCACACCCCGGCGGATTCGGACTTCGTCCGGGGGCTTCTCAAGATCTACGAGGACTACACCGGCGAGAAGGGCGAGGCCTATTCCATGGGCGGCGGCACCTACGTCCACGAGATCGACGGCGGCGTGGCCTTCGGCGCCGAGTTCCCCGGCGCGGACGTGCGGATGCACGAGCCGGATGAGCGTGTGGAGGTTGCCCAGCTCCTGCTGGCCGGCCAAATGTACGCCGCCGCCGTGGCGGAATTTTGCGGGCCTTGAATTTCCGTCCCTCGGGACGAAAGGATGAACCATTCGATGAAAAAGCTCAAGCGGGCTGTCACCGTTGTCGTGGACTTCCTGGACGGCATCGGCCGGCGGCAGATCTGGACCTTCGCGGCGGCGGCGACCTTTTACCTCTTTCTGTCGCTGGCGCCGATCCTGGGCCTTGTGTGCTCCCTCCTGCCCTACACGCCCCTGACGGAGGAGGCGCTGCTGCGCTACATCTCCCGCGTGGCTCCCGGCGAGGTCTACTCCTTTCTGGAGAGCGTCATCACCAGCATCTACGACAGCTCGGTGACCACTCTGTCCATCACGGCGGTGGCGACGGTCTGGACAGCGGGGCTGTCCATGCAGGCGCTGATGCGGGGCATGGACGCGGCCTACGATTTGAAGCGGCGGGAAAACTTCCTGCTCTTCCGCCTCCGGGCGTGCTTCTTCATGGTCATCGCCTTGGCGGCGGTGTTGTTGACCCTCTGCGCCCTGGTCTACGGCGGCATGATCCTGAACCTCATCAGCCGGAGCCTGGACGGCACCCTGGCGGAGACGATCCTGCTGGGCGTGGTGAAGGTCATCCGCTATCCCTTCATGATGCTCTTCCTCTATTTCGTCTTCCTGGTCTTCTATAAGTGGATGCCCACTGGCAAGCGCCCCCTGCGCCGCCAGTGGCCCGGCGCGCTGTTCGCGACGCTGGCGTGGCTCGTCTTCTCCTGGGGGTTCTCCATCTATCTCGATTATTCCGACCGCTTCGGCGTCTACGGCATCCTGGGCGCGGTCATCGTGGCACTGCTGTGGATGTACTACTGCCTCTTCATCCTCCTCGTAGGCGCCTATATCAACCGCTTCTCCCGCGACGAGCGGGAAAAGCTCCACCCCGCGGCTTTGCCCGAGCCTGAGGGGGAAGCGCCGCGGATAGAGGGGAAAACGGAATAAGCTATGCGGGGACGGCGCGACCTTGATCGCGCCGTCCCCGCGTTTTACCCAGCAGCACAAAACCGCCCGGACTTCAGATGTCCGGGCGGTTCAGCCTTGCAGAGCGCACATACGGGGCTTGCCCCCGTATAGAAGTGCGCCATTCGGAAAAGTACATACTTTAAGATAAATGACTTTTGTTTAATACCAGTGAAGATTGCCGACGTTCGTTGTCGCAGTAGTGCCGGAAATTTGCGTATTATAGATAGTCACTTCCGCGCCATCGTTGCTATAGTAAACAGCGTGGTCGCCATAAGTACCGCGTTTTTTCCATTCACGATTATTGTCATCATAAACGATGGTGGGAAGCCGGGATATGTCAAATTCATTTTCTGTGCTCTGTTCACCGCTTTCCATAGGCGCATGGAAAACGATAGATGCCAGCAGTCTCCAGCAGAAGCCGAAACCAATCAGACATGCCACAAAGGGGAGCAAGATTCTCTGCGCTATTGTTTCACATCTGGTCAGCATTACATAGACCATATAAGCCAAACAGAGAAGCATTGCAATTACTGATATTATAACCTCCACAATGCCGCCTTCTGTCGAGCCGCCGGTAATTAGTGAAATCAGCGAGCCTATCATCATCACTAAAAGTCCAACTCCTAATAACACGATATAAGAACCGCCAACTCCAATGATGCCCGCCCACTTTTTGCGCAACGGATTGTAGCTGAAATATCCGACGACCATTAAAACGATAGCAAAAATAATAAGAAACTCCATTTTATTCTCAACCTCCAATCATCATTTATAGTTCCCGCTTGCTGTCAGTGTGTGGAAAGTCAGTCCATCCGCGCCCTCAACTATAATATATAGCGAGCCCTCATACGCACCCGGGTGCATGATATCCTCGTAGGCTAACGACAGCTCTCCGGCGGACTTTGACTGCGTGAAATCCGCAGACTGCGAAATATACACGACTCCGCTCATATATGCGGCATACGAACCGTCGATCATCCAGCCGTCGGCGTTATAAATGAGCGCGCCGGCTGTGTTCTCCGTTACCGATTCGGGACTGCCGTCCGATATTCCCGCAGCGACTGTTTCATAAGGCCAATCTGCCGCCGACGAATCGAACTTATAATACACGAAATCGCGGCTGCCGTCACTATTGATTATCACGGAATAAAAACCCTCGCCGGCAACGATGACGGTGTTCTTCATCACGCTTTCGTCAACGAGCTTTTCGCACTCGGGTTCGTCCCCGTAGATGCCTGACCACGGCGTTCTGAATATCCCCGCGCCGTCGATCATTATGTACACATAGCGGCTGTCGGCGGCGAATATTGTCGGATTCGCGAACGAACTCACCGTTTTTTTGACAATCTGATTCTCTTTCGAATCCTTGAGGTCAAAAACCTTTATCGCCGTGCTGTTGTTTTTGAGGTTATAGCACTCGTAAAACAGGCTGTCGCCGATGATGAGCATGCTGCCGCACGAATTGTAATCGTTGTCCTCGCACGTCAAAACGACGGATTCCTCGCCTGTCGAGACGTTCATCGAGCGTATCTCGATGTAGCGTCCTTCGTCATCCTCGCGATCCCATACGACCACATAATAAACGCTTCCCTGATACCAGTTTAAGCAGCACGGCGTCCAGCTGTATTTCGTAAGACTGCTGATCGCACCGACTGTTTTTTCGTCGCCGCCGTCGAGCGGAACACTCACGATCTCACTGTCCGAGTTGATAAAGTAAGCATTCCCATCGCCGAAGCAGGGAGCGTTTGACCTCTGATAAAGATTATTAGGCTCGTTGCCGTAGGTGAGATTTTCGACGGGAACGAAATTGCCGCCGTCGTTGTCACTATTTTCGCCGCTATTGTCTGACGCCTGCGAGTCTTCTTTGTTCGACTGCGCGCCATCCTGATCT
>CANQSD010000094.1 GCA_947626385.1 uncultured Oscillospiraceae bacterium
CCTTTTGTTTTGCGGAGTGTGCGGCCCCGAAGGGGCCGTGCGCGCAGCAAAACAGCAGGAAACTCCCCCTCGAATTCCGCAGAATTCGAGGGGGAGTTTCCGCACGTTTCCCTTTGGCATTGGGAGGCCGCAAAGCGGCCTCCCAAGCCAGAGTTTTATTTCCCGTACTTCAAAAACCTTGCCAAAATCGTGGCAAGCTCGGCGCGGGTGAGGGCGCTCTTGGGGGACAGGGTGGTGGAGGAGGTGCCGTTGATGATGCCGCGGCTGACGGCCCATGTCATGGCGTCCACGTTGTCCACGTCCAGGTCCTTGGCGTCGGTGAAGCCCTGGAGGGCCACGGAGGCGGTGACGTCCACGTCCTGGCCAGCCATCTTGGCGTAGAGGTAGAGTGCCTTGACGGCCTCCTCGCGGGTGATGGCGCCGTTGGGATCGAACCTGCCGTCCTTGGCGGTCATGATCTCATTTTCCTCCGCCCAGGCCACGGCCTTAGCGAACCAGTCGGTCTTGGCAACGTCCGTGGAGGCGCTGTCGGCCTTGGGGGCGGGGGTGTTGGCGAGGCGGTGGATGACCGTGGCGACCATGGCGCGCAGGGCCGTCCCGTTCGGGGAGAAGGCGGCGTCGGCGGTGCCCTTCATGATGCCTTTCTCCAGCATCTCATAGGCGGGCTCAAAGTACCACGCGCTGGGGATCACGTCCCGGTAATTGGCGCCCTGGCTGCCGGGGAGGCGCGCGCCGGCGTCGGCGGGGGCCTTGGCGGTGAGCTCCAGGCAGCCGTTCATGGAGACGGTGCCGTCGGCGTTGCGGGTGATGCCGGAGGCGATGGCTTTCGCGGCATCCAGAGACTTGAACCACGTCTCGTCCACCGCTTCACCGGAGGCGTTGCCCTGATAGTAGTCGTTGGCCTTCAGGTAGTCGACCTTGTTCTGATTGCCCCTGGGGGCGATGCTGTCGTCGCTGCCGCCCTTGTAGGAGAGGAAGCCCGTGACCTCGAAGGCGGTGTCCAGGTCGGCAATGTTGGTGTACAGCGCCAGGTTGCCCTTGCCGTTATTGTAGGCCGTGCAGTTTTCCACCTTCACGCTGGGGTTGGAGTTGCAGGTAAAGCCGTTGGCCTTGTTGTCGAAGGCGATGGAATTGATGATCCTATGCTCCACGGGGATGTTGCCGCCGCCGAGCTTGAAGCCGTTGCCGTTGCCGGCGTTGACCTCCTTGCCGTCCACGATATCAAAGCCGTTCTTGAAGGCCACGGAATTCTTGATGGTGACGGCGCCGATGGTCGCGCCCCGGGCGAAGAGGTCCCAGCCGTCGTCGGCGTTGTAGGCGGCGATGCACCCGTCGAAGACGTTGCCTACGCCGCAGGTGAGCTTGGCCTCAAAGCCGTCGGCGTCCTCGTAGCCGGCGTCGGCGTTGAGCCAGGAGGAGCAGTTGAGGATGGTGTTGCAGCTGGGCCAGTCGGGGATATCGTCGCCGAAGTTGATGCGGCTGATGGACAGGCCCGTATTCAGGTTGTCGTAGGTGCAGACCCTCTCCACCACGTTGTGATTGCCGCCGATGTGGACACCCTTGGCGGTGGAACGGGTGGAGTCGAAGCCGATGAGATGCCACCAGTCGCCGTTGATGCGCAGTCCGTTGCCCTTCTCGCCCCAGTCGAGGACGGGACGGGTGGAGGCGGCGGGATCGGCCTTCAGGGTGATGGGCTTGGCCTCCGTGCCGTTGATGCCCCGGTCCACGGTGACGCCCTCGGTGTAGTGGTAGGTGCCCTCCATGAGGATGATGACGGCGCCGGGAGCCGGGTTTTTGAGGGCGTCGGCCAGGGTGGTGGGCTCGGCCTGCGTGCCCTTGGCGCCGGAGACGCCGTTGGGGGCGACGTAGATGGTGGTCCGCTCGTCCACGGCGTACCGGACGGTGACAGTGACCGTCGTCTCGGCGTAGCTGGTGAGCTTCGCCCCGTCGGCGGTGAGGGCGTCCTTGTCGGGGGTCACCACGGCGGTGAATTTGTTGTCCCCGGCGGTGAGGGTCACGGGGATCAGGGTCTTCCCGGCCTCCACGACGCCCTTGTAGATCTCCTTGCCGGCAGCGTCGGTGACGACGGCCTTGCCGCTGACGTTGACCCGCAGGTCAAGGTCGAAGCTCTCCCGGTTGGAGACGGTGGGGTTCCGGAAAGAGAAGGCGGGCGCGGCGGTCTTCTCCTCGGTATCGGTACCGCCGGAGGAGCCGGAGGCGGCGGAGGTGGTGAAGCTTATGTCGCTGAAGGTCACGTCCATATTGCGGGCGGCGAACATGCCCACGTAGACGTAATCGTCCACCTGGCTGAGCTCCCCGGGATACTGCTCGGTGTGCGTCACGCCGTTGTGGTCGGTATAGGTCACAAAATAGCCCTCGTCGTTCTTCTCAAGCTTCAGCTTGAAGGACGTGAGCGCGGGGCTGAGGGTGGGGCCGCGGGAATCCAGGGACGACTGGTTGGTGACATTGCCCACCAGGTTCCTGGCCGCGTCGTCGGCGACGCCGCTCATATCGGCAAGCCAGGTGCCGGCGAAGCTGTCAGGCTTCGTGGAGGCGTACTCGGAAACGCCGGTGCGCGCCAGAGCGCCCACGCCCAGCCGCTTGTTGGAGACGGTGCTCAGGCCCGTCACGGCCAGCATGAAGGAGTTGGTCCACACAGGCGCTGTACTGCCGTTGACGCCCACCTGGTCCAGAATGCCGATGCCGAAGCCCTCCTGGCCGTTGCTGTACGTCCAGGTGTTGACGTTGGCGGTGGCGGTGAGCACGAAATTCGTGGTCTTGGGGTCGACGGCAGTGTAGTAGAAGGCCAGGCCGTCCTCGGCGGCGGGCTGGATCTTGCCCTTGCCGCTCTGGGAGTAGACGCGGACGCTGTCGTCGCCCTTGATCTCATAGCCGTTGTCCTTGGTGTTGGTGCTGGTGCCGAAGGCGGAGAAGACCCAGGCGATCTCCGGCTCGTCGGACACCGTGACCTCCATAGCCTCGCAGGGCTTGCCGGTCTCCTCGCCGCGCAGGGCGGTCACGGTGACCTCCACCTTGTCGCCTACCGCAAAGCCGCTCACCACGGCCTTGGTGGCGTTGAGGCCGGCGGTGGTGACGGTCTTGTCCCCGGCCTTGACGGTGTAGCCGGTGGCCTCCTGCACGGGATTCCACTCCACGGTGAGGCCGCCCTTGCCGTCGTTGACGGCGTATTTCATCACGGGCACGCCCAGGGGGAACACGAAGTCGAAGTCCTTCGTCTCCGCGCCGGCGTGGTCGGCCGTCTCGTCCTCACGGGTGGCCGCCACGGAGAAGACCACCTTGCCGGTGCCGGCGGGCGTGAAGGACAGCACGTGCTCGTCCTTCTCGGCCAGGGAGTTCGCGGTCTTGAGCTGCCAGCCGTCGCCGTCGCGCATGGTGACGGTAACCTGGTCCGCGCCGTCATAGCCCACAGCGGCGGTGACGGTGACGTTCACCTTGCCGGGGTCCTCGGGATCGAGCTCCACGCTCTTGATGGCGGGGGCGGCCACGTCCGCCCAGGCGGCCCGGGGGGCCTTGGCGCCGGCGCCCTCGGTGACCTCCACCTTGAAGAGGTAGTTGTTGTTCGTCTCGCCGCCCAGGAAATATGTACCCGCCTCGGGAAGCTCCAGGGTGGACAGATACGCCTTGTTCTTCTCATAGGTGCCGGCGGTCTTCACGACCACCTCGCCGGCGGAATTGAGAATGGCGTACTCACGGTTGTCGTCGCCGCCCTGCGCCCACCAGATCTTCACGGTGGCGGGGCCGGCGGTGGTGAACTTCACGGCGTTCTTTTCGGTGGTCGCCTTGCCGCCGAAGTTGATGCGCTGGGCGGAGGTGTAGCCGTCCTCCCAGGTCTTCTCACTGCCGTCCACCTTGGACTTGGCGGAGTAGATGACGGTAAAATAGTCCGCCACCACCTCGGTGTCCCCGTCCGCCTTGTCGCCGGCGGCAAAGGCCGTGAGGGTGTTGGCCTCCAGGACGCTCACCTTCTCGGCGGCGGCGTTCTCCTCGACCTCCACCTTGAAGAGGTAGTTGTTGTTCGTCTCGCCGCCCAGGAAGTATGTACCCGCCTCGGGAAGCTCCAGGGTGGACATATACGCCTTGTTCTTTTCGTAAGTGCCGGCGGTCTTCACGACCACCTCGCCGGCGGCGTTGAGGACAGCGTACTCACGGTTGTCGTCGCCGCCCTGCGCCCACCAGATCTTCACGGTGGCGGGGCCGGCGGTGGTGAACTTCACGGCGTTCTTTTCGGTGGTCGCCTTGCCGCCGAAGTTGATGCGCTGGGCGGAGGTGTAGCCGTCCTCCCAGGTCTTCTCACTGCCGTCCACCTTGGACTTGGCGGAGTAGATGACGGTAAAATAGTCCGCCACCACCTCGGTGTCCCCGTCCGCCTTGTCGCCGGCGGCAAAGGCCGTGAGGGTGTTGGCCTCCAGCACATGGACGTTGGCGTTGGGATTCGGCGCCACGAGCAGCGTGTCCTCCTCCGCCAGAGCCGTCACGGCGACGGTACTCAGGAGCATCGCGAGGACCAGCGCGAACGTCAGCGCCCTCTTTGCCAGATGTTTCATAGGTGAGTCTCCTCCTTTGAAAAATGTTTTTGAACCGCCCTTTCTTCCCCGCTTTCGCGGGGAAGAAAAAGGCATATGCCTTTTTGCCAAACCTACCCTCATTATCCTATTTCCCCGAGGAAAAATCAATACCTTGCCTAAAAATTTTCAAAAAATTCTTAGTTCCTTTGGCGAGGTTGACGTAAACAAAAAATCCTTGCGAAACTGTCCTCAGCATGGTAAAATTAAAAGTTACAAAAAACCAAGCGGAGGCAAGCATGGTCGACATCATCCTGGACGCGGCGCTGGACACCTTAAAGCTCCTGCCGTTTCTGTATCTCACCTATCTCGTTTTGGAGTTCATCGAGCAGCGGGCGCAGGCCGGCTCGGTGCGGCTGGTGCGCCAGTCGGGCCTCTGGGGGCCCTTTGTGGGGGCGGCGCTGGGGATCGTGCCCCAGTGCGGCTTCTCGGCCTCGGCCTCCAACCTCTTCGCCCAGCGGCTCATCTCCGCCGGGACGCTGGTGGCGGTGTTCCTGTCCACCTCCGACGAGATGCTCCCCATCATGATCTCCCGCGCCGTGGGGGCGGGGACGATTTTGAAGATCTTAGGCGTCAAGCTCCTGGCCGGCATCCTCGCCGGCATCCTGGCGGACAAGCTCTTCCGCCTCTGCCGCCACGAGGGGGAGACGGTGGACCTCCACCGGATGTGTCAGGAGGAGAACTGCGGCTGTGAGGAGCACGGCATCTTCGTCTCGGCGCTTCTCCACACCGTCCAGATCGCCGGCTTCGTGCTGATCATCAATCTGGCCCTGGGGCTTCTTCTGCACTTCATCGGGGAGGAGAATTTAAGCTCCCTCATCCTCAACAAGCCCGTCATCGGCCCGGTGATTTCGGCCCTGGTGGGGCTTATCCCCAACTGCGCCGCCAGCATCCTCATCACCGAGCTCTACCTCCAGGGCGCCATGTCCGCCGGGAGCCTCATCGCGGGATTGCTGTCCGCCTCGGGCGTGGGCCTTTTGGTGCTCTTTCGCGTCAACCGCCGCGCCATGGGGGACAACGTGAAGATCCTGGCCTACACCCTGGCCGCCTCCGTGGTCATCGGCGTCGCCCTGGACCTGGCGGGCATCGTTTTTTAAGGAGGCCGCGTTATGAGATTTCCTGAGCTTCGGAGTCCCGAGGCGCTGATCGCGCTGGTGGAGGAGATCGGGTTTTTACCCTTTTTCGTAAACCGGATCCCCGGCTTCTCCGTGGAGGAGTGCTGTCCCCGGGAGCTGTGGTTTGCCGAGGGCGTGGACGGGCCCTGGGAGTGGAAGGGGCCGGCGGCGCGGTCGGGAAAATGCGTCTACGGCAAGCTTTTTCGCGGCAAGGCGGGGTTTGTGAGCCGCCAGTGGCTGCCCGAGCTTGCCAATTTCCGCCGGGACGGCTACGACTTCGACGCCCGCTTCGACGACGGCCTCGCCAGCGTCCGCGACCGGGACGTCTACAACGCCGTGGCGGACCGGGGCCCCATCCTCTCCGTGAACCTCAAGGAGCTCTTAGGCTATGGCAAGGGCGGCGCGCACGGCTTCGACACTGTCATCACGCGCCTCCAGATGCAGACCTATGTCACCGTCGCGGACTTTGTCTATCCCCTGGACCGTCACGGCCGCCCCTACGGCTGGGGCATCGCCCAGTACGCCACCCCCGAAGCCCAGCTGGGCGGCGAGGCTGTGACCGCCTGCTACGACAAACCGCCCGAGGAATCACGCCGACGCGTCCTCGGGCAGCTCAAAAAGGTTTTACCGGACGTGGAGGAGGGGGAGATGTGGAGGCTGATGAAGGGGTGACGATAAGCTTGACGGGGGCCACGCTATAGCAGAACCACCCCTGCCGCTTCGCGGCTGTCCCCTCCGTAGGAGGGGCTGACGTGACGGAGGTGGGTGCGATTTGTCGGGACCGCCCTGTCAACCCACGTTCGCTTCCCCCCTGCCCCCCTCCTACGAGGAGGGGCCCCGAGACGGGGGCGGGTGCGATTTGGCAGAACCGTTCCGTCACGCAACGTGGCACGGGCGGGTTTGGAACCCGCCCCTACTGCTTCCCGGAAGCCCCAGCGACGGGCAACGGGCTCGAATACCCCGCCGCCGCGGCGGCACCCCATCTCCGACCTAAGAGCCGCCACGTCGTCGCTCAAGCCGCTTTGCTTCAAGCTCCCTTCGGTCGCTTTCAGGCGCTGGCTTGGCTCCTCCTTTCCCACGCGATTTTCAATCGCGTGGGAACCCTATGCGGTTGGCCTCCGAAACACGCCTGCGGGCGTAGTTTTTCCGAAAAAGTGGTCGGGGGAATAAGGATGCGGCGCTATGCGCCGCTTTTATAAAAATGCGCCGCATAGCGGCGCATCCTTTTTGGTAGGGGCGGGTTCTAAACCCGCCCGTTTTAGCCTCCCCCTTGGGGGAGGTGGCGCGAAGCGCCGGAAGGGTCGTCCCCGCCGCAGCGGATAATTCAAAAAG
>CANQSD010000095.1 GCA_947626385.1 uncultured Oscillospiraceae bacterium
GTTTTCCCTTTTCATCGATCATTTTTCCCGGCGGCATGTACGTCGGGAAAAATACCTTTTGTCACGGTGAGTGTGCGAGCGCAGCGATGAGCGCCCGCAGGCGCCATGCAAGCGAGCAACCGCCCGAAGGGCGGCTCTTAGCGAGTCGCAGTGCGCGAACCGTGACAGCAGGAAATCCATCCGCGAAAGGTCCGCAGACCTTTCGCGGATGGATTTCCGCACGTATCCTCTTGGCATTGGAAGGCCGCAAAGCGGCCTTCCAAGCCAGTTTACTCGGCATCCCCCGCCGCCTTGGCCTCCTCGATGACCTTCTGCTGGACATTCAACGGGGCCTCGTCATAGCGAACGAACTCGAAGGTAAAGGACCCTCTGCCCTGGGTCATGGAGCGGAGGTCGATGGCGTAGGTGCCCATTTCAGCCATGGGGACCTCGGCCTCCACCACCTGCATCCCGTCCACCACGGACATGCCCATGGGGCTTCCGCGGCGCTTGGAGAGATCGGACATGATATCGCCCATGTTGGCGTCGGGAATGGTGACCTTCAAAAGCCCGATGGGCTCCAGGAGCGCCGGACTTGCGTTCACCAGCTCCTTGAAGGCCAGATTGGCCGCCGTCTTAAAGGCCATTTCGGAGGAGTCCACCGGGTGGTAGGACCCGTCGTACAGCGTGGCCTTCAGATAGACCATGGGATACCCGGCCAGGACGCCCCGGCCCACAGACTCCCGCAGGCCCTTTTCCACGGCGGGGAAGAAGTTCTTGGGGACGGAGCCGCCGAAGACCTCCTCGGCGAAGATGAGCTCCTCGCTCTCCTCCTGGGGCTCGAAGCGGATCCACACGTCGCCGAACTGTCCGTGGCCGCCGGACTGCTTCTTGTGGCGTCCGTGAGCCTCGATCTTTTTGCGGATCTTCTCGCGGTAAGGCACCTTAGCCGGCTCCAGCTCCACCTCCACGCCGAACTTGTTCTTCAGCTTGGAGCAAAGCACATCCAGCTGCATATCGCCGGCGCCGGAAATAACCATCTGCCGTGTCTCCGCGTTATTTTGAACAGTGAAGGTCACGTCCTCCTCGCGCAGACGGCTGAGGCCCTGGGCCACCTTGTCGTCCTGGCCCTTGACCTTGGGCCGGATGGCCATGGAGTAGCAGGGCGCGGGGAAGTCGATGCCGGGCACGGCCTCCACGTCCCTGGGATCGCACAGCGTGTCGCCGGTCTTGGTGTCGCTGAGCTTGGAGACGGCGCCGATGTCGCCGGGGGCCAGGTCCGTGACCTCGATGTTCTGCTTGCCCCGCATGGTGTAGATGTGCCCCAGCTTCTCCTGGGACCCGCTGCGGGCGTTGGTCAGCGTCATATCGGCGGAGACTCTGCCGGAGACGACCTTGAAAAGGCTGAACTTGCCGAACTGGTCGGAAATGGTCTTGTAGATGATGAGCTTGGTGGGTGCGGCGACGTCAATGGCCTCGCCCTGCTCCCGAGGCGCGGGGAAGAGGCTCAGGACGCTGTCCATAAAAACCTCGGTGCCGATGCCCGTGGCGGCGGAGCCGAAGAACACCGGGCAGATCTCAGCCGCCGCGATGCCCTGGCCCAGGGCGTTGAAGAGCTCGTGCTCCTCCAGGTCCCCCTCCTCGAAGTATTTCTCCATCAGCTCCTCGCTGGTGCCGGCGGCGTTCTCCACGAGCTCGGAGTAGTGCTCCTCCACCTTGCCCTGAAGCTCCGCGGGCATGGGGACCTCCTGGCGCTTGCCGCCCACAAACTTGTAGGCCTTCTTCTTCAGGACGTCCACGATGCCGACGACCTTCTCCCCCTCCATGATGGGCTCGGCGAGAGCGCAGACGGAGGAGCCGAAGGCGTTGCGCAGGGTATCGAAGGCCTTCTCAAAGCTGGCGTGCTCCTCGTCCACCTTGGAAATGTAGATGGCCCTGGGGAGGTTCCGCTCGTTTACGTATTTCCACGCCTTCTCGGCGCCCACGTTCATCTGGTCCTTGGCGGACACGCAGATGACGGCGGTGTCCGCGACGCGCAGGGCCTCAAAGACCTCGCCCACGAAGTCGAAGTAGCCCGGGGTGTCGATGATGTTGATCTTGTGCCCCTTGAACTCCGCGAACATGGTGGTGGCGGAGATACTCGTCTGGCGGCGGATCTCCTCCGCGTCATAGTCGGAGACGGTGTTGCCCGCGCCCACGGTGCCCTGGCGGGTCGTCGCGCCGGCAACGAACAGCATACTCTCGGCCAGCGTCGTCTTGCCGCTCCCACCGTGTCCCAGGAGCGCGATATTGCGGATTTTTTCAGCAGCGTAGCCCATAAAATTCATGATCCTCTCGTAGTTTTGTTGGTGTGGTTGGGAAAAAGACCCGTACTAAGGGTACATTATAATATGTTTTACCAAAAAACACAACAAGTTTTTGTGAAATTTTGTGGATTTTTTCCGGCCGTCCCCCGCCGGCCCCTCACTTCATCCGTTTTCTTGTCCCTTGGCTGATTATGTAAACCGCCAGGCCGATCACCGACATGAAGAGGAAGATGTTCCCCGCCGTGGCGGAGGCGAAGGCCCCGGTCCAGCAAAGGAAGAACATGATGACCATGGCAAGGGCGGTCCCCAGGCCGGTGACCCAGGTGTTGACGCTGGTCACGATCTTCAAGAGCCTGCCCCTGGTGATGACCTCGGCGAAGGGCGCCAGCCCGCTGCGCGCCAGGAAGGCGGACACGCCCTCCCCCGGCGAGAGCCGGTCCTGGGACAGCTCATAGGTCGTCTCCACCGGCAAATACCCCACGCCGTCCATGGAGACCTTGAACTTCTGGGTGACGGTGTTGGGTGTGACGTTGAAATCCCGCACCGCCATCATCAGGTTCGTCCTGGTCCCCAAAAGCGCCACCAGCGCCGACTGCACGGAGTTGGAGGGCACGTAGTTGAGGGCGAAGACCCCCGCCAGCTCGTCGTTGACGGCGGCGAAGACGCTCCCCTGGACGTTAAGATTTTCCGGCACACGCAGGCCCATGAGGCTCATGAAGGCCCCGGTGCCCACCAGCACCCGCTGACCCTCCACCAGTCCCCCGATGCCGCCGCCGTCGTAGCAGGCGAAGTCGTCCACCCGCTTTCTCGTGAGGCCCTGGTTGACCAGAACCTCCTCGAAAACCTTCCGAAGCCCGGAATCCGAGGCGACGATCAGCGACGCGGTGTAGCCTATGACCTTCTGGGCGTCCATGCCCTCGAAGATCTTCACCCCGCTCATGGACACGCTCCCCACGGGGAAGATGTCAAGGTCCGTAATGAGCGCCCCGTCGGCGTAATAGACGTCCTCGGCCCCCCGGAACCCGGCGATAGCCGCGCCCACCTTCTTGAGGTTGGACGCCGCGAACTTAAAGGGCAGGGCAAAGATCTGCGCCGCCGGGAAGGCCGCCGCCACAGCGGTCAGAATGGAGAAGCTGTGGGCAAACCCCGCGGCGTTGCCGTGTCCCACCGTCGCCAGGAAGGACAGCACGAAGGCCACGATCACCAGAAGCGGCGCCATATCGTCATAGAAGCTCTCCCCGGCGTCGGGGGTCGTGAGCTTGGTATAAAAGCCCTCCGTCTCGCCGGTGACCTTCTTGAGGACGGAGCTCCCGGCCATACTCTCGGTGTCCACCGTAACGCCGTAGGCCGAGGCGGAGGCCGACGCGGCCTTCAGGGTATCGCAGTAGGCCATATACATGGACTTCCTGGCGCTCATGGCGCCCAGCAGCGACACGCAGGACAAAAGCGCCATAGGCAGTCCCATACCGAAGCTCCCGCCGGCCAGCATGGTCAGCGCGTCCGCCACGCTCATGGCGCAGGAGACGAACACCAGCGACTCCGTCCCCGGGGAGAGCTTCAGGATATCCTCCGCGCCCCGGATGAGCACGTCCAGCCCCAGCCCCATGGCCACCAGCTCCAGGATCGCCACCACGGCCACCGCCGAGGCGTCCCGCTCGATGCCGAAGGGGTGGCGTCCCCCGGCGAAGAGGAAGGTCACCAGCGCCACAAGGACGGTGAGCACCGTCACGCCCCAGATGCGGAATCTCAAAACCGGCACATAAGAGGCGTACCGCGCCGCCTCGGCCTTGAAGTCCGGGTCGGGCTCTACGTCCAGATACTCCTCGTCCCCGTAGTCCTCCATGGGCTCCTCATAGGTGCCGGGATAGCCCTCCGGCTCGTCCTCCAGCTCCTCGTCCTCCTCATCCCGGCGGCGGCCGAAGAGGCCGGCGAAAAAGCCCTTTTTGGCGGGCTCCTCCGGCTCCTCATCCTCCGGCCCGTCCTCGGCGGCATAAGCGCCGGGGGCGGCGTACAGGTCCTTCCCCAGGTCCGGGGACACGTCGGTGACAAAGGGCTCCCGCCGGATGGATTCCAGAAAATCGTCCCTGGCGGAGCTTTTGGGCTCCTCCGGCTCGTCAAACACGGAAAGGTCGATCTCCGGGGCCGTCTCATAGGCCGGCTCCGGTTCCGGCTCCACCGGCTCCACGGGGACGCTGTGACGGCCAACCGGCCGGGGCGGCTCCTCCGCCTCCTCCGGCTCCTCCCAGTCGTCCTCCTCCCGGCGGTCCCGGCGGGAGAAGAAGCGCCGCTTCCTGGGCCGCTCCTCCTCTTCCTCATCCTCCGGCGGCTTTGCCGCGGGTATCACGGGCTGAGGGCTCCGCAGTATCTCCGGCTCCGGCGGGGCCGCCGGCTCCACCGGCCTTGCCGCGCCGCCCATGGCCTCCCGGAGGATCTCGTCGGTCTTGCGCTGGAGCTCCTCCGCCGGCGTCCTCCTGTCTCCGTCCATAAAGGCGCTGCCCTTATACTCGGCCAGGATCGACTCCAGGGAAAAGCCCTCCTCCCCCGCGCCGTAATCGCCGCTGAGGTCCATGTCCAGCTCATCCAATATGTTCTTATCCTTCGCCATAAGATGATCCCCCTCAGTGAACTTTATTTCTCTGTCCTCTGTCTCAGCGCCTCATAGAGGACGATCGCCGCGCTGGCGGAGGCGTTCAGGGACGAGATATGCCCCTTCATGGGAATGGACAGCGTGAAATCGCAGTTTTCCGCCACGAGCCGCCCCATGCCGTCCCCCTCGGACCCGATCACCAGCGCCATGGGCCCGGAAAGGTCGGTTTTCCAAAGCTCGCTCCCGGCGTCCGCCGCCGTGCCGTAGACCCACACGCCGGCGTCCTTCAGCTCACGGATGGCGGCGGTGAGATTGGGTACCCGCGCCACCGGCATATATTCCGCCGCCCCGGCGGAGGTCTTGGCCACCACCGCCGTCAGCGCGGCGCTGCGCCGCTTGGGGATGACGACCCCGTGGGCGCCCACGCACTCAGCGGTGCGGATGATGGCCCCCAGGTTGTGCCCGTCGGACACCTCGTCGCAGATGACGATGAGCGGCGCCTCGCCCCGGCTCCTGGCGTTGTCCAGGATGTCCTGTACGGAGCAGTATTCCTTCACCGCCACGCTGGCGATGACCCCCTGGTGGGCGCCGGTGACGGACATATCGTCCAGCTTCCGCCGGTCCGTCTCCACCACCACCGCCCCGGCCTTCCTGGCCTCGGCGGCCAGCCGCCGCAGTCCCGCGTCGGTGTCCCCGGCGGCGATGAAGACCTTGTTGAGGGTCCTCCCGGCCTTCAGCGCCTCGTTTAAGGCGTTGCGCCCCTCGATGAGGCTCAGCTCCTGCTCCTCCCGGGGCTCCTGGTCCCTCCTGGGAGGGCGGTCAAACCGTCTCTTTCCGTCCATACTCACCGATACGCCCTCAGCGCGTCCACCATATCCAGCCTCTCCCAGGGCAGGTCCACGTCGGTCCTGCCGAAATGGCCGTAGGCGGCGGTCTTCAGGTAGATGGGGGCCAGAAGCCCCAGCCTCTCGATGATCCTGGCCGGGCGCATATCAAAAAGCTCCTGCACGATCCCCGCCAGCCTCTCGTCCTCCATGACGCCGGTGCCCATAGTGTCGATGTGGACGCTCACAGGCCGCGCCACGCCGATGGCGTAAGCGATCTCGATCTGGCACCGCCGCGCAAGCCCCGCCCCCACGATGTTCTTGGCGATATACCGGGCCATGTACGCCCCGGACCTGTCCACCTTGCTGGGGTCCTTGCCGGAGAAGCACCCGCCGCCGTGGCCGCCCACGCCGCCGTAGGTGTCCACGATGATCTTCCGCCCGGTGAGCCCGGAGTCCCCGCAGGGGCCGCCCACCACGAACCGCCCGGTGGGGTTGACAAAGAGCTTCGTGTCCTTTGTGATGTACGCCTTCGGGATGACGGGCTTGACCACCGTCTCCACAATGGCCTCCCGCAGCGTCTCGATGGAGATCTCCGGCGCGTGCTGGGAGGAGACGACGATAGCGGGCAGGCACTCCACGTGCCCCTCCCCGTCGTAGCGCACCGTCACCTGGGTCTTCCCGTCCGGCCGCAAAAACGCAAGCTCCCCGGTTTTGCGCACCTCGGCAAGGCGTCTTGAGAGCTTGTGCGCCAACGAAATGGGCGCGGGCATCAGCTCCGGCGTCTCGTCGCAGGCGTAGCCGAACATCATCCCCTGGTCCCCGGCTCCCTCGTCGTCGGCGTCATCATAGGCGGAGTTGACGCCCATAGCGATGTCCGGCGACTGCTCGTCGATGCTGGTGAGCACCGCGCAGGAGTTGCCGTCAAAGCCGTACTCCGGCTTGTCGTAGCCGATGCGCTTGATGGTCTGACGGGCAATGGCGGGGATGTCCGCGTAGCAGTCCGTTGTGATCTCCCCCATCACCAGCACCATTCCCGTGGTGCACACCGTCTCGCACGCCACCCTGGCGCGCTTGTCCTGGGAGAGGATATAGTCCAAAACGGCGTCCGAGATCTGGTCGCAGATCTTGTCCGGATGCCCCTCCGTTACCGATTCTGAAGTAAAGATCCTGCTTGACATGGTTGTCCTCCGGTCAGGTCATAATATGATACGATATATTGTAGCACATCTTGTCGCTTCGCGCCACATCAAAATATGATTTTTTTCAAAATTCCC
>CANQSD010000096.1 GCA_947626385.1 uncultured Oscillospiraceae bacterium
GTGGAGGGCTTCCGGGCGGTTCCGATTTCCCCCGCCGCGCAAAGCTTTGCCCCATCTCCAAACCCTGGAGGTGGGGCAAAGTCGTTCCGTTTATCTCCTCCCGCCGAAGGAGCCGCCGGAGCGGCCGCCGGTGGTGGGGCGGCTGGGGGCGGAGGAGCGGCCGCCGAAGGAGCCGGCGCTGCCGGAGCGGCGGGCGGGGGAGGGGGGCCGGGAGGGCCGGTGGGATGTGGGCGTCGGCCTGTGCGGGCCCGGTCCGGGGCCGGGACGGGGACGCGGGGGCGGGTTATAGCGGCGGTAGGGGCGGGAGGTGAACATATACCAGGGGTAGTAGCGGGGGATGGGCATCCCCAAGGACGTGTAGTAGCCCCGGTAGCGCCGCCTGTCGGCGAGGATGACGATGGCAATGATCGCCGCGAAAATGAGAATGAAGAAGATGTTGCGGAGGACAAAGCCTAAAATCGCGCCGAAAAAGCCCAGTCCCGCCAGCACGCCGGAGGCGCTCGACGCGCCCTGGGAGGGCGGGGCCACGTTATATTCGTTGTAGAACCAGCCGGCCAGCTTGTCGACCAGCGTGGTCACGGCCCGGTCGCATTTGCCCTTTTCAAGGTCGTCCCAGAAATAGCGGTCCAGGTAGTCCTCCATGTCGCCGGGGGTTAAGCGGTTGACCAGGGCCGTGCCCACGGTGATGCCGCCGCGTTTTTCTTTGGGGGAGGCTACCAGGAGCATGGCCCGGTCAGAGAGCTGCCAGTCGTTGAAGAGGCTGACAGCGTACTCGTCGGCGTAGGTGTCGCCGAAGTAATTGACAAAGACCACCACGATCTGGGCCCCGCCGCAGGACTCCTCCAGGTCGTAGTTGACCTCCAGGATGTGGTCCACCGTCTCCTGGGAGAGGACGCCCGTCTCGTCGGTGACGTAGAAATCCTCGCTCTGTGTGAGCGCCAGGGCCGGGACCGAGAGAAGAACGGCCAAAAGTACGGTCAGGATGAAGCATACGGTTTTTTTCAAGGCTTACACCTCACGAAAAGGATCGGGGCGGGTCGATGCCCAGGGCGGAGGCGATGAGGGAGGCGGGGAAGCGCTCATAGGTGTCCGCCACGAATTCCTCCACCGCCTCGTTGTAGCCGGCGTGGGCCACGGCCCCCTGGGCCCCTTCAAATTGGCTTACGTAATAGTCCACATCCGCCGCGTCCCGCTCCGAAAGCTCCAAGGACAGGAGCTTTTCCTTGAGGGCCGCGAAGGACCGGACCACCAGGGCGTTGGCCTCGGCGTATGCGGATACGTCCCGCCCCTCCATGGCGTCCAGAAGGAAGGACCGGTCCGCCCGGAGCTCCCCGGTCTCCTCCGCGGCGTCGCCGTATTTGGCGCCCACGGTGACGAGGCCCAGGGCGGCGTTGGCGCTGTCGGAGAGGTAGTCGGCGATGGCCCCCCGGCCGTCCACGCCGGTGAAGAACTGCTCCTCCACCTTTTGGACGGCGTGTTTCAGGCTCCTTCCGGCCCCCAGAGGGGTGAAGACCAGGACCACCAGAAGGAGGACCGCGGCGGCCACGCGCCGGTCGGATAAAAGCTTCTTCATCACTTGTTGAGCTCAAGGAGCTTGGACTTGAGGTCGGACTCGATCTTGCCCAGCTCGGCCTCGGCGGCGCGGCGCTTGGCGGCGCCCTCGGCCTGGATGGTGCGGACCTCCTCCAGCGTCTCGATGAGGGACTGGTTGGTGGCCTTCAGCGTCTCCAGGTCCACGATGCCCCGCTCGGACTCCCTGGCGATCTCGATGGAGCCCTGCTTGAGCTTCTCGGCGTTGCGCTTCAAAAGCTCGTTGGTCATGTCGGTGACCTCCCGCTGGGCCTCCATGGCCTGCTGGGAGTGCTGCTGGCCCAGGGCCAGGACCATCTGGCTCTTCCAGAGGGGAATGGTGTTCACGATGGACGTCTGTATTTTTTCCACCATGAGGGTGTCGTTATTCTGGATGAGGCGGATCTGGGGGGACATCTGGATGGAGATCATCCGCGTCAGCTCCAGGTCGTGGAGCTTCTTGTCGAAGCGGCTGATCATGTTCTGGTAGTCGTTGGCCGCCTGGGCGTCCTCGGGAAGGCCGGACTTCTGGGCCTTCTCGCGAAGGCGGGGCAGCTCCACCTCCTCGCATTCCTTCAGCTTCTTCTTGCCGGCCAGGATGTACATGGTCAGCTCCTTGAAATAGCTCTGGTTGAGGTCGTACATCTTATCGAGGGTGGCGATGTCCTTTAAGAGAATGAGCTGCTGGTTTTCCAGCATCCCGGTGATCTTGTCCACGTTGACCTCGGCCTTGTCGTACTGGGCCTTGAGGGAGGCAATCTGGTTTTTCACCTTCTTTTTGAAGCCCAGAAAGCCCCGCTCCTCCTCGTCGTAGTTGAAGCCCTTGAGCTCCATCACGAGGTCGGAGAGCATGTCGCCCACCTCGCCCATGTCCTTGGTACGGACGTTCTGGAGGGTGGTGCCGGAGAAGTCGGCAATGTTCTTCTGGCTGGCCGCGCCGTACTGGAGGATGGCGTTGGTGTTGGTGACGTCGATCTTCTGGGAGAAGTCCTCCACCTGCTTGAGCTCCTCGGTGGTGAGCTGGCTTTCCTCGTGCTCGGTGACGGAGACGGCGGGGGCTTCGGGCTGGGCCTGGGCGGCTGCCGCCGCGGCCTGTCCGGCGGGGGTGTCGGTGGTGGCGTTGAAGGTCAGGGTGGGGGTGTATTCTTCGGTCATGACGATCTCCCTTTCTGAAATTAAGTTGTTTTATGGGCCATGTACTTAAATCTTAAAATCGCCGCCGGAGAGGCCCTCGCGCTTGAGCATGGATTCCAGAACGGTGATGTCCGTCTCGATATCCAGCGCCTCGTTGGCGAAGAGGGCGTCGTACTGCTTGCGGTAGGCCTGGACGGTGGTGTCCAGGATGTCCTCAATGCGCCGGAGAGTGCCGGAGACGTTCTCGCCGGCGCCCTCGCCGCTCATGCGGTCGTAGGCGTTCAAGAGCTTCATGGTGGTGGGCAGATAGTAGCTCGCGAAGCGCTTGACCTGCGGCACGTCCTTGGGGTCGTCCACGATGTCCTTGAAGATCTTGTCGGTGAGATCGGCAAGCTCGTCCACGCGGCTTTGGACTGTGGGGTCGGGGATGGTCCCGCGCAGGCGCGTAAGCTCCGCCACGGCCCTTTGCCCCTCCTCCAGGAGCTTGTCGCGCTCCGGGTCGCCGGTGGTCACCGGCGCGGGGGCGGGCTCCTCCACCTCGATCTCCTCCGTGGTGCCGGGGAAAAGCGCCCGCAGGCCGAAGAAGGCCCCGACGGTGAGGACAAGAAGGGCGGCGAAGTGCCACAGCCGGTAGAGCGGGAGGAAAAGGCACCACACAAGCCACACCGCCGCCGCGCCGTAAAGCGGAATGGAGGAGGGACGGCGGATCGTCTTTTTCATGGGCGTGCCCCCTTTCAAAACTATACAATATTGTATATTGTAGTATTTTTCATGCGAAAAGTCAATGGGTCACCGGCGGTACTCGAAGGCGATGCCGCAGACGCTGACGGTGTCGCCCTCGGCCACGCCCAGCTCCTCGAGCCTGGCGTAAACGCCCCGGTCCCGGAGGGTGCGGTCAAAGTAGTTGCGGGATTCGTAGTCGCCGAAGTTCACGTTCTGGACTAAGCGCTCCACCCAGCCCCCGTCCACATACCAGACGCCGTCCTCCCGGTTGATTTCCGGGTCGGGCAGCTCGGAGGGCTCCTCCGGCTCCACGTACTCCGGCTCGAAGGTGCGGATGGGGGGCAGGCCTGAAAGCTTATAGCTCACGGCGCGGACAAGCTCCCTGGTGCCCAGCTCCGCGGCGGCGGAGATGGGGAAGAAGTCGAGGCCGGCGGCGCGCACGTGGCGCTCCAGACGCTCTATCTGCTCCGGCGAGGCCATGTCGCACTTGTTGGCGGCCACCACCATGGGGCGGGAGGCCAGGGCGGGGGAGTAGGCGGCCAGCTCCCGGTTGATCGTCTCAAAGTCCTCGATGGGGTCCCGGCCCTCGCTCCCGGAGACGTCCACCACGTGGACGGTGAGGCGGCAGCGGTCGATGTGCCGCAGGAAGTCGTGCCCCAGGCCCGCGCCCTCGCTGGCCCCCTCGATGATGCCGGGAATGTCCGCCAGGACGAAGCTCCGGTCCTCCCCGGCGTAGACCACGCCCAGGTTGGGGAAGAGGGTGGTGAAGTGGTAGTTGGCGATCTTGGGCCGCGCGCGGCTGACGGCGGCGAGAAGGGTGGACTTGCCCACGTTGGGAAAGCCCACGAGGCCAACGTCCGCCAGGAGCTTGAGCTCCAGCACGATCTCCCGCTCCACGCCGGGCAGGCCCGCCTTGGCAAAGCGGGGGGCCTGGCGGGTGGGGGTGGCGAAGCGGGCGTTGCCCCAGCCGCCGCTGCCGCCACGGGCGGCGACAAAGCGCTCCGTGGCGGACATATCCGCCATCACGGCGCCTGTGGCCTTGTCCCGGACCACGGTGCCCAGGGGGACCTTTATCACCAGGTCCTCGCCCCGCTTGCCGGTACAGCGCTTGCCCGTGCCGTCGGCACCGTTGCCGGCGGCGTACTTGCGCTTGTAGCGAAAATCCATGAGGGTGGACATATTGGCGTCGGCCATGAGGACCACGTCCCCGCCGTCGCCGCCGTCCCCGCCGTCGGGCCCGCCGGAGGCGACATACTTCTCCCGGTGGAAGGCCACCGCGCCGTTCCCGCCCTTGCCGGAACGGATCTCGATCACTGCTTTGTCAACAAACATACCGATCATCCTTTGTTTTCATTGAAGCTATTGTAGCAGATTTTCACGGGCTTTTCAAGATGAATACGGCGGCCGCTTGCCAAGAGGGGGAAAATCTGCTAAAATGGTACTCACCCATATGAGGGAGGGAGCTTTATGAGGAAAATTTTGTCGATGGTACTTATTGTGACCGTTCTGGCGGCGCTTATTCCGGGCCTGCCCGTGAGGGCGTCCGCCGCGGGGACACAGGTCAGCGCGTCTGTGGACAGCCTCTCGCCCGAGGCCGCCGAGGCGTTTGCCGGGGTGCTGGAGGAAAAGGCGATGCAGCGGGAGATCTATCCCGCCGATTCCAACACCATGACGGACAGCGCCTACGGCCTTGCCTACGCCGACCTTATCGACTTCGAGGGCGACGGCGCGGCGGAGCTGTACCTGTACACGGTGAGCGAGGGGTACGTCCCCATGCCGGAGGAGGAGATCTGGCGCTTCAACGGCTCCGGGGCGGAAAGATTTGAGGTCCCCGCGCTGGAGTACTGGGGCTGGGAGAACCTGAGGGGGCTCATCCGGAAGGACGGGAAGGTCTATATCGCCACAAGGTACGAGGACGGCGGCAGCGGCGCTTCCAACAGCACCCTCTATGTACATGAATTCGCCGGAGGGCAGTTCAAGACCGCCGTTGAGCTCTATGAGCACTGGTCCTACGGTATGTACAGCGGCGAAACCTACTCCCTGGAGCTCAACGGGAAGACCGTCTATGACTACGCCGAGGGCGTCGGCTTCAGCCCGGAGGACGGACTCGTCAGCGCGCCGGAGGCTCAGGCGGTCTACGACCAGTGGCCGGAGAGCCAGTGGACCATGATCTATGAAAACGAAAGCCTCCGGTGCGACGATGTGAGCGCCCTGATGCGCCGCCTGCGGGACCGGGCCGACGAGAAAGACATCGCGCGCATCGACCCCCGTGACCCCCTGGCCAGCGCGGCGTACATGGGGGACCGGACGAGGTGCCAAATGGACGCCCAGATGGCCCTGGCATACGCCGAGGCGCTGGAGAAAACGGACCTTGGGTACACCGCCCTCATCGACCTGGGGGACGGATACCCCGTGACGGTGTCCAGCGAGCCCATCCCCGACCCCTACGTGGACAGCTCCTGGAGAAGCCCGGTTTTCCATGAATACCAAAACGGCAAGGCCGTTGTGTCCCAGTTCGCGTCGCCCGGTCCTGATTTTTCCATCGAAGAATTCACCGTCTGCGATTCCCCCGAGGGCAAGGTGCTCCGGGGCGGAGTCACCGACGGCCTCTATTACCCCGAGAACGGGGCCAAATATTATAAGTCCGAGCAGGGCCGCCTGCGGCTGTGGCATACGGTGACCACGGAGGAGACCTCCGGCGGGACGGCCTGGGTTCTGGACGGCAGCTATTCCGGGACCGCGAACCCGGCGGAGAAGCTGGGGATCGCCGAGGACTACACGGTCTTTTCCTTTGAGATCCTGGGTTACCACCCCGGCCCGAAGCTCAAATGGGCCAGTACCGCCGTCACCGCGGCGGCCCTGCGGGCCTACGCGCAGCTCCTCGCCAGTACCCCCACCCAGGGCCCGGTCACGGACCCGACGACCCCCGAGGACCCTCCGGAAAATCCCACCCAGCCGTCCGAGACCCCGGACACGACGCCCGAGACCGCCGATACGACGCCCGAGACCGCCGATACGACGCCCGAGACCGCCGATACGACGCCCGAGACCCCCGACACAACGCCCGAAACTCCCGATACGACGCCGGAGACCCCGGACACGATGCCGGAAACCCCGGACACGACGCCCGAAACCTCCGATACGACACCCGAGACCCCGGATACAACACCGGAACCCCCCGACCAGACGCCGGAAGCCTCCGGCATGGCGTCGTGGATCGTGTGGGCGATCGCCGGCGGCGCGGCGGCGGCGCTGCTGCTGGCGGCGGCCGCTGTGGCGGTCGTGTTCCTGGCCAAGCGGCGCAAAAAGCCGTCCAAGCGCCTGTGCCCCCACTGTGGCAGCGAAAACGGGGAGAACACAAAATTCTGCACGAGGTGCGGAACAAAGCTCTGACACAAAAGCGGGCGGGTCCATAGACC
>CANQSD010000097.1 GCA_947626385.1 uncultured Oscillospiraceae bacterium
GTCCCCGTGGGAAGGCCGGTAACGACCTTAGTGATGGTCAGGCTGCCGGTTTGGAGGGTATAGGTGTTCGTGACGGTAACTGTAGCTGCCGTGTCGGCCGACACGGTGACATTTCCGGTCCCGGTAACAGAGAGGTCGTACCCCGCGACGCTGGCGTCCTTCTCCGTGACGGTATACGTACCGGGAACAAGGCCCGTGAGAGTGTGAGACCCCGCGCCGGTGATGGTGACATCCTCGCTGTACCCGTTGGGCCCTGTGACGGTGAAGGTGTAATTCCTGCTCGTCCCCGTGGGAAGGCCGGTAACGACCTTAGTGATGGTCAGGCTGCCGGTTTGGAGGGTATAGGTGTTCGTGACGGTGACTGTAGCTGTCTTGTCGGCCACCACAGTAACATTTCCGGTCCCGGTAACAGAGAGGTCGTACCCCGCGACGTTGGCGTCCTTCTCCGTGACGGTATATGTGCCGGGGACAAGGCCGGTGAGGGTTGTAGAGCCTGTGCCGGTGACGCCCTCTATGGTGACTTCCTTTTCAAAGTTGTCGGGCCCTGTGACAGTAAAGGTGTAATTCCTGCTTGTGGAAAGTCCGACAACATTCTTCGTGATGGTCAGGCTGCCGGCTGTGTAGGCGTAGAACCGGAACACGCCGTCGTCCGCAAGGGCAAGATCAGCGGGAATCGTCAAGCTGAACTGTTTGCCGCTCTCCCTGGTGGTGCCGTCTTTCATCGTCCAGCCGGATTTATTCAGCAGTACCTTGTCTCCCCCACTGATAGCCTCCTCGGGCGAGGGAACCGTAAACTCATGATCATACGTCTGGACGATATACCCGAAGAGATACCGCCCACCGTGCTTCAGTTCGATACCATCCTTGCCCTCTTCTTGGCCAAAATACCCCTGACCTTCTTTATAAAATTCCTCAGGCGTTTTATGGTTGACCTCTGTAGGATACTCGTAGCCATTCTTGTAGTCGTCATTCTCCGCAACAATGACGATTCCATCCGCGTCACTCGTTTTGGTAAAATTCCCGTCAAAGTCCTCTCTGTTCGCTGCGGTGGAATAACGGGCTTCCGAAACAGCTTGGATTTTTGGTGCCGAGATGCCAGGTATCGTAGTGATTTCCTTGCCGTTCAGATAAAATTCCGCGCGATAGCGGGTGCTCATGTAGATTTTAACGGTGCTTCCGCCGATGACGTTGTCCAGCTTTCCGCTTGTGGCGGTCAGCTCATTGCTGGAAATCTGAATTCCGCCGTGCCCATCGTTGCTGCTGGTGCCGCTCTGCTCGGCGACAACGGCGTTAATGATGAACGGGGAGGTTTTTTCGTCAATGGGTTCGCCTTTCCCGTCCTTCAGCTCCAGCTTGATATCCACCGTATTGTCGGAGTTGTAGAAGAAATACATGGTCTTAAGTTCACTTGGCTCGCCGTCTATATAGAACTGAATGTCCAGCGACCCGCGCCACCTGGGCGCCGTGGGGTTGCTGCTGACATTGTCAACGGTGATAGAAGCGGTCCCGCTTGTGTTCGAAACCGTGACCCCTTGATTTTTTCCGCTCAGCACGTAAACGGGATAGAGATTGATTGGGTCTGTGCCCCCCACTGACAGCTTCTCAAAGTCATTGGCTCTGGGGGTGCCATCTGAATTTTTTGACTTCTCATTATACAGAATAAGGGTACTGAATTGTTTTAACTTCTCTTTAGTTTCAGTCTTAAGCCCAAAAAGGCCATATTGTCCATCTGTTTCATCTTCACCTTTTTTGTATTGATAAATATTTACAAACTCGTCACCCGAGAGGAGATTTTTTTCTCCGTCAATATTTTCGTCTTTTGTGGTCCACCCGAAAAGAGTGTAAGTATTCCCATTGATGGTCACGTCATTTGGGACGGGAGGCTGGATCTTCCCATCATCTTTTTTCAAATACTGTGTGGCTGTAATCGCTTCCGGATTCTTATAATCATGGTAGTATACGGTAACAGGATCCTCGGTCGGTGCCTTTATGTAGATGTCAACCGGAACACGGTATTTTTCGGCTTCCTCAGCGGAATCGAACTTTCCCTTGTATACGCCGTCGACAAGCCCCAAAAAATCATTATCGCTATTTTCGCCATTGCCGCGCAAATAGAACACACCGTCCAACCCCGCGTAGATCCTCACGGATGTTGTGCCGCCAAACGGCTTGTTACTGCTGCCAGTCAAATACGATGGCGAGAAATGGTTATCGCTGGTTGATGTCTGTTCTACAAGCTTGCCTTTTGCGTACCCGCTGCTGATACCAAAGGCTTCATCGCCGACCTTCAAGGCGACGGTTTTTTCTTTGTCCTTGTCCACAACAATAAACTTGCCATTATCGTCACTCTTAACTTCAATGTCTAAAAGCCAATCGGTGCCATCCCATCCGATAGCTTTTGTGACGTCACTCTTGTCATGCAAGACAAGAATAAGTTCGCTTTTATTCTTTTCAAGGTTGGAAATATCCGTAAGCCCCACGGCAGGCATATAAAGCGTTCCGGCCTTAAGCGCATCATCGCGCCCAGAATTTTCCGTGACGGTCAGGCTGATAGTTTGCTTCCACGTCAGTTGATCTTGGCTTGTCGCCCCACTTTCGCCCACACCCACATAAATCGTGGCCGTTTCGCCCTTAGTAATCTTACTGTCAGGCGTGATCGTCAGGATATAATCCCCGTTTACGGGATCGTCGTCGGCTGTCAGGGTGATCGCCGCTGCCTCCGCAACGCGTTTAACCTCTACGGTGGCAACTTCCGGCTTGCTGGAAAACGCATAGACATTATAGGTGACCCCATCCTCACTCTTAAACCCCGACACGGTAAACTGAACCTCAATGGGGCTGGCCGGGCCGTTGGCGATATTGAATTCAACTTTTTCATCCGCCGGATTCTCCAACGACACCCCAGGGCCGGCGGGGATCCACTCGATGTAGCCGAGCTGCGGATCGCCGTTGCCTTTTGAGACAGTGACTTCCTCATTCGCCGTTGTGGGATATTCAAACTTTTCAGAGGACAATTCTTTCGTCTCTGTGTTGATCTTGATCGATTTACCTGAAGGGTCACAGAAATAGAGATACAGCGTCCCTTTACCGGGCGCAGTAAACGAGATTTCAGTGCCGGTCTGGAACTTCAACGCCCTGCTACACGTCACAGAAGTTTCCTCATTATTGTGCGTGGTAAAGGTACGATTGACATTTGTAAACTCATGCGTACTTGAAAAGCTGAAAATCGTCCCACAAACATTCGTGGTATTGCCGTTTTTCAGCTCCGTTTCGGCTTCCTCAAGTTGCAGATACGTCTTAAGTTCCGTCGCCTCCGCCGCAAAGACCTGGAAGGAACAAAGCGACAAGACCATGACGACCGCCAACACCGCTGCCAAAAATCTCTTCATGATTGACCCTCGCTTTCAGATTAAAGTTCCTAAAGCCCATCATTTCCCCTCTCCGAGGGGAAATGGCGGACGTCCGCCGGGATTTCCAATTATTATAGACCCCTCCCGCGTAAATTTCAATACCTTGCACAAATTATGAAGAAATATTAACGGCATTTTTTCCGTTTTCACAAATTCGACTTTCTGCTGTTTTTGTGACATTTCGGTTTATGTCGTTTTCGCTGAAAATACGAAAGGGCGGACACACGGTCCGCCCCGGCGGCGATTTAAAAGAGGCCGCATCCATTTCGTTTGTTAATCGAAGCGCCCGTCGTAAAGGGGCATATTCTCGATATACTCCTCCGCGACGGCGGGAACACAGTAGGCTCCATATGTAGTTCAGGATATCCTCACGATCGTCGCCGCCGGCGTCATAGACCGCGCAGCGGCGGAAATACCTCCCATGGATATCGTGCCCATGTGACCGCCGTGGGCGCTTCCATACGCAGAAGACCGCCATAAAGCGCGGAAAGGTATTCCTCCGCCTTGCGCGCCTCGTCGTCATAAAGGATCTGATACGCGATGGAATGGCAGTATCGACCGTATTTCTTTTCGGTCTCCGTAATGGCAGCTTCGGACCGCGCCCAATAGAGATCGACGCTCTGCTTATCCTCCATGCCTCACCCTCCTTCCCTTTTCCCTGAAAGGCCCTTCACCCCAATAAACAGGAAAACGTCCGCTTACGCCACACATTCCTAAAAAAATTTCCGCCGGACCCGGCGCGAAGGCCTGATCCGGCGGCGTTATTTTGTTACTCCTGACCTTTCAGCGGGATATCGTACACCTGACAGCGCATCCAGTCTACCCAGAGGGGGTAGTATTTGGCGTAGAGATGGCAGCCGTCGCTGGAAAAGCTGTCCGGGAGGTATCCGTCCTCGCCGGCAAAGAGGGTGTTCACGTCTATGTAGAAGACCGTCTGACCGTCGGCGAAGGTCCGGATGGCCTCGTTGCGCTGGTAGATGTTCGCCGGGCTGAAGCAGGCGTTTTGCGCCTCCTTCTTGGGGGAGCACGTCATGATGGCCTGGAGGATGATGACGGCATTCGGCTGTTTGGCCCGCACCGTGTCCAGAAGCTGTCCGTAGGCCCTGACGTAGGCGTCCAGCCTACCCCCGCACTCGTTGATGCCCAGGCAAATGAGGATCTTCCCATAGGTCCGGCTGTCCAGAAGGCTTTCCAGCTTCTGGTTTTCAAAATTCTTGTCCGAGCACTCCGTCTTCAGTACCTTGTACACGGAAAGCCCCGTGGAGCAGAAATAGTCCGCCTTCCCCACCCGGGAGAAGAGCCGCAGTCCGTCGGTGCGGGAGTCGCCGATAAAGAGGGCGTCGTCAAACCAGCTCTCGTCCACCATCGGCCCCGGCTCAAAGACGCCCGCTGTCCCCGGCGTGAAGGGCAGCTCCTCGCCGCCCGGTCCGCTGTCCGCCGGCACCGTCTCCGGCGGCGTCGTCTCGGTGGGGACCGTCTCCGGCGGCGTCGTTTCAGGCGGCGTCGTCTCCGGGGGCTCGGTCTCCGGGGGCCTTGTCTCCGGCGGCTCGGTGACCGGCGGCGCCGTCTCCACGGGCTTTGTCTCAGGGGGATTCGTCTCCGCGGGCCCGCTTTCCTCCGGCGAAGACGTCTGCGGAACAGGGACGCGCGCCTCCTCGGCCCGGATCTCTCTGGCCGCCTCCACCTGGAGCTTCAAATCGCCGTCAGTGGCCAGGAGGAAGGGCACCGCCACCGCCTCCACCCCGCCGTCCAGGTCCAGGGGCCGCAGGATCGTTTCCTTCTGATAGCTCCCCACGGCCACCAGCGCCGCGAGGCTGACGCCGATGGAGACGCCAAGACCTATATATCGAAATTTCATACGATCACCTGTCCGCAATCAATACTGGAAGTAAATAAACGGGTCCTGCGCCGACGTGGCGATGAAGTAGAGGCACGCCCAGAAAAGCGCCAGGATCCCCAGGTCCGCCCATACCTTTTTCTGGAGCCTCCGCCAGAGAAGCTTCGGCACCGGCGTCGCGAAAAAGAGCCCCAGGGCGAAAAGCCGCGCCGTCATGGGGAACCAGTGGCGAAAATCCTCCATGGCTCCCACGCCCCCCACGCCCAGAAGCCGCCGGAAAACGACCAGCGTCTCCTGTACGCTTCCCGCGGCAAAGGGGACCCAGCTTAAGAGGATGACGGCGACGACATAGACGTGGCAGAGGACCCGGGACTTGTCCAACAGCTTCCTCAGCCACAGCCGCTCGTTGACGATGAGCAGGAACAGGAACCCCGCCCAGAGGAGATACCCCCCGCCCACGCCGTGCCAGAAGCCCGTAACAGCCCATACGACGGCCAGGTTGAGGATGGTCCGCGCCGTCCCCCGGCGGCTGCCGCCCAGGGGGATGTAGAGGTAATCCCGAAACCACCGCCCCAGCGTGGCGTGCCAGCGCCGGAAGAATTCCGAGACGCTTTTGGCGCTGTACGGCTCCAAAAAGTTCATGGGCAGGTTGTACCCCAGCATATGCCCCAGCCCCACAGCCATCAGGGAATAGCCGTAGAAATCAAAATAGAGCCTCATGCTCCAGGTCGCCAGCGCCAGCCACATGAAGGGCGTGGAGACGGCCTCGAAGCCGTACACCGCCCCCTGGGCCCAGACGCCCCCTAAGCGGTTTGCCAGAATGACCTTCAGCGCCAGTCCCAGGACAAACTCCTGAAGGCCCATGTGGAAGGTAAAAAGCCCCACACGCGGCGCGCGGCAGTCCCTTTGCAGCTCGGCGCTGTCGGCGATGGGCCCGGAGAGGAGGCGCGGGAACATACTCGTCTCCGCCAGGAACCGGAGGGGATTCTTCTCCGGGCTGACCCTTCCCCGGACAATGTCCGCAAGGTACGCGATGAGCTGGAACACATAAAAGCTCATGCCCACGGGCAGCAGAACGCCACCCAGATAGAGCTTGAAAAACACAAGTCCCCCGGCAAAGACGGCGCACAGCGGCAAAAGCGCCCAGCGCTTCGGCCACCGCCCCAAAAGGAGCCCGCCCAGATACCCCAGGCTCACCGCCGCCAGGAGCGAGCCCATAGGCAAAAGCCGCCACCCGGCGGCAAAGCCGTAAAAAAGAAGGCTCCCCGCCGCCAGCGCCGCCTGTCTCGCCGTCCCCCGCAGGACGTAGTAGACCGCCAGAAACGCCGGCAGGAAATAGAAGATAAATTCGATGGAGTGAAACTGCATACGATCTAATTTTACAAACGCGCAAGGCGTATCAGGCGTAATACTAATATCTATTTAAAAGGAGACACCGAGCGGCGAGGATTTTTCGTGTCAGGCAAGGAAGACGCCGCAGG
>CANQSD010000098.1 GCA_947626385.1 uncultured Oscillospiraceae bacterium
TGGCCGGACTCGAACCGGCACGCCTTGCGGCACTTGATTTTGAGTCAAGCACGTCTACCAATTCCATCACACCGGCGGATGTAGGAGTATTATAACCTGTTTGGCAGGGAAATGCAAGGGTCAAATGAGAAAATTCGCGTCGATGTGTGTGAGGGCGGCGGGGGGCTGGAGGGGGGTGCAGAGGGCAGCGACGGCGTTCTCTAAGGGGTAGAGGGCGGCGCGGACGGCCGCGTCCGGGGTTTGGATGGTCCCGGGTACGCGGGCGAAGCGGGCGGTCCAGAAGGGATAGGGCAGGACGCCGTGGAGCTTCAGAAAGCTCTCCTTCAGCGTCCACAGCTCGAAAAAGGAGAACGCCTCCAGCTCCTCCGGGGTGCAGACCCGCTCCACCACCGACGGGCGCAGGGGGCGGAGGTCCTCCACGTCACAGCCGCAGGGGCGGTCGCTGACGCAGACCATGACGTGGCTTTTCGAGTGGCTGAGGGAGAAGCAAATGTCCGGCCGGGCGGGGAAAAAGGGCTTGCCGCTGTCGGCGTAAGCGAGGGCCGGGCAGGGGATGCCATAGACCCTTCGGACGGCGGCGGCCAGCAGGGCGTGGGCCGGCTCCCGGCCGCCGATGTCGGAGATAAACGCCTCGATCATGCCCGGTCCTCCTCTTAATTGTGAACTTTATATGATTATAGCACATTTCGGAAATAAAACACTACCCAAATCAGTTTCTTTGTGGTATACTTACCGTGAATGAATATGTCAAGGAGGCGCCGCGATGAAAAAAATCACTGTTTGGCTGCTGGCCGCGGCGCTGACGCTGACGCTCGCCGGCTGTATGGAGACGGCGGCGGACGATCTCTACGCCCTGCCGGAGCTGTCGGAGCAGTATCTGAAGCTTCAGGGCGCGGTGGACGCCTTTTTGTCCGCCGGGGCGGAGTACGCCGCCCCCACCTCCGGGGCCAACCGCCAGTCCATCCAGCGGGAGGACCTGGACGGGGACGGACGCCCGGAGGTGCTGGCCTTCTTCAACGTGGCGGGGGCGGAGAAGCCCATGAAGGTGGTGGTCTTCGGGTCCCTTGAGGACGGCTACGCCGAGATCGCCCGCATCGAGGGCGAGGGCACGGGCATCGACAGCGTCTCCTACCTCGACATGGACGGCGACGGCGTCCGGGAGGTAGCCGTGGGCTGGCAGATGGGCGCGGGGCTCAATCTGCTCTCCGTCTACTCCGTGAAGGGCTGGCAGGTCAACCGCCTCATCAACACAAACTACACCGCCTACACCGTCTGCGAGCTCACCGGGGACGGGAAGGGCGAGATCCTGGCCCTGCGGCTGAGCTCCTCGGACCTCACCGGCGAGGCGGAGCACTACATCCTCACCGCCGACGGGGAGATCGTCAGCACCACCGCGCGGCTGTCCGCGGGAAGCGAGGCCATCGAGCGCGTCCGCGCCACGCCCCTTCTGGGCGGAGCCAACGCGGTCCTGCTGGAGAACACCTTCAACGGCAGCGGCCTTGTGACGGACATCCTCACCTACCGGGGCGAACGGCTCGTGAACATCACCCTGGACGACTCGGTGGGCCAGAGCACCGCCACGATACGGACCTACAAGCCCTACTGCCGGGACATCAACGGCGACGGCATCCTGGACGTGCCCAATCCCGTGGCGCTCCCCTCCGCCTCGGACACCGCCTACTATATGCTGGAGTGGTACGCCTATTACAGCTACGGCGGCCGACGGCTCATGGCCTCCACCTACCACAACTACGCCGATTCCTGGTATCTGGTCCTCCCCAGGGAGTGGATCGGCCAGATCTGCGTCTCCCGTGAGGACGGCCAGGCCGGAGAGCGCGCCGTCGTCTTCTCCACCCTGGGGCCGGAGGGCGAGCGGGGCCAGGATTTCCTGGCGGTCTACACCCTCACCGGCGCCAACCGGCGGGAACGGGGGGGCTCGGACGGGCGCTTCATCCTCCACGAGGAGGAAGAGACGGTCTACGCCGCCAAGATTTTGGCAAGCGGTCAGGACTTCCCCCTCCCGGTGAGCGTACAGCTTCTGCGGGAGAACTTCCGGTATCTCTACTCCGAGTGGGTCACCGGCGAGACATAAGGAGGACACATGAAAAAGATCCTTGTACTTGAAGACGAGACGAGCATCCGCAGCTTTGTGGTCATCAACCTGAAGCGCTCCGGCTACGACCCGGTGGAGGCCGGCACAGGCGCCGAGGCGCTGAAGGCGCTGGAGGAGAACCCGGATATCAAGGTGGCGCTTCTCGATATCATGCTCCCGGATATGGACGGCTTCGAGGTCTGCCGGCAGATCAGGGCGGTCAACTCCAAAATGGGCATCATCATGCTCACCGCCCGCACCCAGGAGATGGACAAGGTCACGGGCCTCATGACCGGGGCCGACGACTACGTGACGAAGCCCTTCTCCCCGGCGGAGCTGACGGCCCGCATCGACGCCCTCTTCCGCCGGGTGGGCGGCGGGGACGACACTCCCTCCGACCTTATCATCCAGGGCCCCTTCCGGCTCAACGCCCGCAACAGGACCGTGGAGAAAAACGGCGAGCGGGTGCGCCTGACGCAGGTGGAGTACGCCATCGTCAAGCTCTTCATGGACAACCCCGGCCGCGCCCTCTCCCGGGAGGACATCCTCAACGCCGTCTGGGGGCGGGACTACTTCGGGGAGCTGAAGATCGTGGACGTGAACATCCGCCGTCTTCGTATCAAGATCGAGGACGACCCCACCAACCCCACGTACATCACCACCGTCTGGGGTTACGGATATAAATGGGGATTTTAAAAGAGGCCCCCGCAAAATCGAAGATTTTGTGGGGAGAGGATGAGTGAAGTCAGCGACTGAGCCGTCGCGCTTGCGCGGCGGCGAGGCAGAGCGACTTCCACGACGACGAGGAGATGACAGCGTGGCGGGAAAACGGCGCTCCCTGAGGATCGGGGGGCTGAGCAAGCGGTATATGTTGACCACCATGCTCGTCATGGTCCTTGTGGTGGTGGTGGCGGTAACGGCCTACTCTGTGTCCATGGCCGGCTCCATCTACCTCAATATGCGCGAGGGGCTCTACGCCAAGGCCCGGACGGCGTCGGACTTCTTTGAAAATTACATCACCCGCACCTACGCGGAGTATTACGACAGCGCCTATATGTACATCGCCAACTTTGACGACGTCAACCGCCTGGAGCTCCAGTTCATCAACACCTCCGGGCAGATCGAGCTCAGCTCCCACTCCATGACCGCCGGGTCCGCCCCCGGCACGGAGGACATCCGGGCGGCCCTGACCACCGGGGAGATCTCCCCTTGGGACGGGTACTCCGACTCCACCGGGGAGCACCTCATGAGCGTCTCCGCGCCCATGATGTACACAAACGGCCAGATCATCGGCGTCATGCGCTATGTCACGAGCCTGAAGGTGGCCGACCGGTTGGTGCGCACCAACGTCCTGGTGGCCTCGGGCATGGGCCTCGCGGTGCTGCTGCTGGTGGCTATCATCAGCATGGTCTTCCTGCGCAGCGTGGTGGAGCCCGTGCGGGAGATCACCGCCGCCGCCAGGCAGATCTCCGGCGGCAGCTACGGCATCCAGATCGGTAAGCACTACCGGGACGAGATGGGCGACATGGTGAAGGCCATCAACGAAATGTCGTTGAAGATCAGCCAATCCGAGAAGGCCCAGTCGGAGTTCATCTCCTCCGTCTCCCACGAGCTGCGCACCCCCCTCACCGCCATCACCGGCTGGGCGGAGACGATCATCTACGAGGAGGGCCTGGACGAGGAGACGAAGCGCGGCATGGGCATCATCCTCCAGGAGGCGCGGCGGCTCACCAAAATGGTGGAGGAGCTTTTGGAATTCACCAGGATCCAGGACGGGCGGTTCACCCTGAACGCCCAGCCCTGCGACATCGCCGCCGAGCTGGAGGACACCATCTTCGCCTACCGGGAGCTTCTTCGCCAGGACGACATGACCGTGGAGTACGAGCCCTGCGACGAGGAGCTGCCCCTGGTGAGCGCGGACCCGGCGCGGCTTCGGCAGGTCTTCTACAACATCTTCGACAACGCCGCCAAATACGCCCGGGAGGGCGGGCGCATCACCGTAGCCACCCGCACTGACGGGGAGAACGTCTTCCTCACCTTCCGGGACTACGGCCCCGGCATCCCGGAGGACGAGCTGGAGTGGGTGAAGCTCAAGTTCTACAAGGGCAGCTCCAAGGCCCGCGGCAGCGGCATCGGACTTGCCGTCTGCGACGAGATCATCAAGTTCCACGGCGGCGATCTCACCCTCTCCAACGCCGAGGGCGGCGGCACGCTGGTGACCATCCGTATCCCCGTGGAGCCCACCTTCGAATGATTGTACAGCATAGGAGGCACATAAATTGTCAAAGGATAACGTAAAATTCCGCACCTCCATCGGCGGGCAGGCGCTGATGGAAGGGATCCTGATGCGCGGGCCGGATAAGCAGGCCATTGTGGTGCGCAAGCCCGACGGGGAGCTGGAGACAAAGGTCGAGCCCGTGAAGGCCATCCGGCAGAAGGTCCCCATTTTAGGCTGGCCCTTCATCCGGGGCACGGTGAACTTCATAGAGACGATGGTGAACGGCGTGAAGGCCCTCACCTACTCCGCGTCCTTCCTCCCGGAGGAGGAGACGGAGGACCCCTCCAAGCTGGACCTGTGGTTAGAGAAACACCTGGGCGGCGAAAAGGGGGAAAAGGCCGTCATCGGCGTCTCCGTCTTTCTCGGCATCCTATTGGCGGTGGGGCTTTTCTTCCTCCTGCCCACGGTGCTGGCGGGGCTCTTCGCCAAATTCGTGAAAAGCCGGATCCTGCGCAACCTCATCGAGGGCGTCATCCGTATCGTCATCTTCCTCATCTACATCATTCTCGCCTCGAAGATGAAGGAGATCAAGCGCGTCTGGATGTACCACGGGGCGGAGCACAAGACCATCTTCTGCTATGAAAAGGGCCTGCCCCTCACGCCGGAGAACGCCATGGCCCAGTCCCGGTTCCACCCGAGGTGCGGGACGAGCTTCCTCTTCCTCGTGATGATCGTCTCCATCCTGGTGACCAGCGTGGTGAGCTGGACCAACGTGTGGATCCGGCTGCTTTTACGCATCGCCCTTCTGCCCGTCATCGTGGGCATCAGCTACGAGCTCATCAAATACGCCGGACGCCACGACAACGTGGTCACCGCCGTCCTCTCCGCCCCCGGCAAGGCGCTCCAGCGCGTCACCACCGCCGAGCCCGACGAGAGTATGCTGGAGGTGGCCATCGCCGCCCTCAAAGAGGTCATCCCGGAGGAGACAGGCCGGGACAAATGGTAAGGAGGCGAGTGGGATAAAGACATATAACGATATCTACCTGGACCTGCGCCGGACGCTGAAGGCCGGCGGGGTGGAGGACCACAACCTGGAGGCCAAGCTCATTCTGGGCGCCGCCGCCAAAAAAAGCCGGGAGGAGCTCATGCGGGACATGAGCCTCTACGCCCTGGACAGCACCGAGGAGCGGGTCAACGCCATGGTGAAGCGGCGGCTGGGCGGCGAGCCCATCGCCTATGTCCTGGGGGAGTGGGAATTCATGGGCCTTCCCTTCACCGTGGACCGCCAGACGCTGATCCCCCGGTCGGACACGGAGCTTTTGGCGGAGCTTGCCATCAAGCGCGCCCGCCAGTCCACCGAGGGGTGCCGGGTGCTGGACCTGTGCTGCGGCACCGGGTGCGTGGGCATCGCCTTAGCCAAGACCGTCCAGACCTGCCGGGTGGTGCTGGTGGACAACTCCATGGCGGCCCTGCGGGTGGCCCGGGAGAACGTGGCCCGCAACAGCGTGGCCCGGAACGCCGTGTGCATCGAGGCGGACGCCAAAAAGGCCCCGCCGGTGCTCCTGGGCAAATTCGACATCATCGTCTGCAACCCGCCCTACGTCCCCAGCGCCGAGATCGACACCCTGGACCCCGGCGTGCGGGACTATGAGCCCCGCACGGCCCTGGACGGCGGCGCGGACGGGCTGGACTTCTACCGCGCCGTCATCCCCGGCTGGAAGGGCATCCTCAAGGAAAACGGCGTCATGCTTTTCGAGTGCGGCGAGGGCCAGGCCCCCGTCATCGTGGACCTGCTGACGCGCGAGGGCTTTTCCAAAACCGCCGCCGTGCGGGATCTGGGCGGCGCCGAGCGGGTGGTCGTCGGGGCGCTTTGAGAAATCGCGTTTTTCCGTACCCTATACGAAGAAATAAGGAGGAACCACTATTATGGCAACGAAAAAGGCCGCGCCGGTGTCTCTGGAGATCCCGGCGGATAAGGAAGCGAAGAAGAAGGCCCTGGAGACGGCCATCTCCCAGATCGAGCGCAGCTACGGCAAGGGCTCCATCATGCGTCTCGGCGACGGGATGCAGGTGAACGTGGAGGCCCTGCCCACGGGCTCGCTTTCCCTGGACTTCGCCCTGGGCATCGGCGGCGTGCCCAAGGGGCGCATCATCGAGATCTACGGCCCCGAGTCCTGCGGCAAGACCACCCTGGCCCTGCACATCGTGGGCCAGGCCCAAAAGCGCGGCGGCGAGGCGGCGTACATCGACGTGGAGCACGCCCTGGAGCCGGCCTACGCCAGAGCGCTGGGCGTGAACATCGAAAACCTCCTCATCTCCCAGCCGGACACCGGCGAGGACGCCCTGGCCATCACCGAGACGCTGGTG
>CANQSD010000099.1 GCA_947626385.1 uncultured Oscillospiraceae bacterium
CTCATCGCCACCGGCGGGACCATCGCTTCGGAGGAGACGGGGGAGGGGCTGGCGCCGGGGATCACGGCGGCGGGGCTCCTGTCGCGTCTTTCCGGCGTGGACCCGGCCATTGCCGTGGAGACCTGGGAGCTCCTGGCCCTGGACAGCACCAACATCCGCCCGGAGCACTGGCTGATGATCGCAAACTGCGTCCGGGAGACGTATGACGCCTACGACGGCTTCGTTGTCACCCACGGCACGGACACCCTGGCCTACACCGCCGCGGCCCTCAGCTACCTCATCCAGGGCAGCCCCAAGCCCATCGTCCTCACCGGCGCCCAGCGCCCCATCGGCTTTGACTCCACGGACTCCAAGGAGAATCTGCGGGACGCCCTCCTGTGCGCCGCCTCGGATATGCCGGGGGTGTCCATCGTCTTCGACCACAAGGTGATCCTCGGCACCCGCGCCAAGAAGACCCGCTCCAAGAGCTTCTCCGCCTTCGAGAGCATCAACTACCCGGACCTCGGCGTCATCCGGGACGGCAAGGTCCACCGGTTCATCCGCCAGGACTGCGCCGAACGCCCTGTCTTTGCCGGCGGCCTCAATACCGCCGTCTCCCTCATGAAGCTCATCCCCGGCGCGGACCGCGGCGCGCTGGACTACCTCTTCGAGCACAGCGACGCCGTGGTCATCGAGAGCTTCGGCGTTGGCGGCCTTCCCGAGGCCGGCGGCTACTTTGACTGCGTCCGCCACTGGCTGGAGCGGGGCAAGCTCGCCGTCCTCACCACCCAGGTGGAGAACGAGGGCTCGGACCTCAGTGTCTACCACGTAGGCAGCCGCCTCAAGCGTGAGCTGGGCGTCCTGGAGGCCTACGACATGACCACCGAGGCCGTGGTCGCCAAGCTCATGTGGATCCTCGCCCAAACAAAAACCGCCCTGGAGGTGGAACGCCTGTTCTACACCCCCGTGGCGATGGATATGTTCCCGAGATAAGAGACGCGACGATTCGTGGAGGAGGAATATTTTGAAAGACAGGTTTGAGAGGGCGGAGCTTACGAACCTTTGCCTCATTGAGCGGGAACGGGAAATCCTGCTCCAGGAGCGCGTCGCCGACGACTGGCGGGGTTGGGCTCTGCCGGGCGGCCATGTGGAGCCGGGAGAGTCGGTGGTCCGGTCCGTCATACGCGAGATAAGGGAAGAGACGGGCCTTGAAATACATGACCCGCGCCTCGTGGGGATCAAGCAGTTCCCCAAGGACGGTGGGCGGTACCTGGTGTTCCTCTTTCGCGCCCGGAATTTTGACGGAGAGCCCCGGGACTCGGAGGAAGGCCGGGTCGCCTGGTTTACCAGGGAGGAGCTTCAAAAACTCACGACAGTAGACGACCTTCCCGAGCTTATCCGCGTCATGGACGACGAGCGTCTAAGCGAATTTCAGTACGTCGTTGAGGACGGCCGTTGGACCATAGAAATAAGGTGACGGCCATGGGTCTGGCCGCCACCTCACGGAGAAGCATTATTTTGCGCTGGTGTTGGGGGCAATCAGGATGACCTCTCCCGTTGCGGTATTGTACCCCACGGTGACCTTCTTGCGGAAAAAGTCCTCATAGCGCGGCCTTTTCCAATGCGTACAGTAAATGGGCCTCGTCCGGACCTTGACGGGGTTCCCGCCGGTGTCCCGGACGGTGACGCGGAACGTCACGCGGTTCCCCAAAATGCCCGCGTGCTCAACCTCCTCCAACACCTGATCGGAGAAGACATAGCTTTCCGGCGATTTGAAAAGGGCCGCGTACCGCACCCCAAAATAGACGGCGAAGGGGACATACCACACCGTAAGGACCCCGAGGGAGATGAAAAGAACGGTATTCCTGTAGCCGGGGAACCCCGCCATGCAGACGCAGACCAAAACGGCGGCAAAAACGAGCAGGAAGAGGTACGCCGCCGTTAGGACCTTGAAGTCGCCGCTGTACGCCTTGGCCTCGGCGGAGCTTTTGATTTTCTGCCGTGTGTCCATAGTGTTCACCTCGGAAAACATCGTATCACAAGGCATCGAATTTTGCAAGTTCTTTATTTGAGAATTTCCGCCACTTCCCCGATATACATCGTGTGCGCCGCCTCGGTCTTATAGAAGGCGTTGACGACCTTCTCCGGCATGGCGGCGGTGTCCAGGTCCTGACGGTAAATTTTCCGGCAGAGCAGGGTAGTGTGAGCCTCCTCAAAGGTCACGGCGTTTTCAAGAAATTTGGGGGTGAGGCCGGCCTTCGCCACCTTGTCCCCGTCCCGGCCCGACTCGGAGCCCAGGAGCAGCAGGGCCTTCCGGCACGCCTCGGGGAAAAAGCTCACGGTGAAGAAGTCGTTTTCCTCCAGAAATCCGTGGGTAAAACGCACGGGCTTGACATAGACGGTGACCACGGGCTTTCCCCACAGCGTCCCGGCCCCGCCCCAGCTGACGGTCATGGTGTTGAACCGCTCCCGCGTCCCGGCGGTGACCAGCGCCCATTCCCGGTCGAACAGGCCAAAAATATCGGTTTTGAGTTCCATACATATTCCTCCTCGCGGGATGATATCCCCATTATACTTCAATCCGGAGGTGTTTTCAATGAAAATCACATTTATCGGCGCGGTCCACGACGTGACGGGCAGCTGCACGCTCCTGGAGGCCGGCGGGCACCATATTCTGGTGGACTGCGGGATGCGCCAGGGCGTCACGGCCTTTGAGAACGTCCCTTTGCCCGTGGCGGAGCGGGACATCGAGTGCGTCCTGCTGACCCACGCCCACGTGGACCACTCCGGCAACCTGCCGCTTCTCTACAAGCACGGCTTCCGGGGGGCCGTCTACGCTACGGAGGCCACGCGCAGCCTCTGCGAGATCATGCTGCGCGACTGCGCCAACATCCAGATGTCTGACGCCGAGTATAAGACCCGCAAGGCCCGCCGCGCCGGTGAGCCGGATGTGGAGCCGCTTTTCGACCTCAACGACGCCGAGGGCGTTTTGAAGCTCTTTCGCGGCTGCGCCTACGACCGCCCCATCCAGGTAAACGAGTGCCTGACCATCCGTTTCACGGACATCGGCCACCTCCTGGGCTCGGCGTGCATCGAGACGTGGCTTCACGAGGGCGGCGAGACCCGCAAAATGGTCTTCTCCGGCGACGTGGGCAACACCGACCAGCCCATCATCTGCGACCCCAAGCCCGTGGCGGACGCCGACTTCCTCATGCTCGAATCCACCTACGGCGACCGGTCCCACGGGGCGAGAGGGGAGTACATCCATACCCTGGCCGACTTCCTCCAGCGCACGCTCGACCGGGGCGGCAACGTGATTATCCCCTCCTTCGCCGTGGGCCGGACGCAGGAGATCCTCTATTTCATCCGGGAGATCAAGAACGCCGGCCTCGTTCACGGCCACGACGGTTTCCCCGTGTACGTGGACAGCCCCCTGGCCAACGAGGCGACCTCCGTCTTCATGCAATGCGACACGGAGTACCTGGACGAGGAGACGCGCGCCGTCATGGCCGCCGGGGAGAACCCGCTGGTCTTCGACGGCCTGCGCCTCACCACCTCCACCGACGAATCCAAGGCCCTGAACACCGACGCCGAGCCCAAGGTCATCCTCTCCGCCTCCGGCATGTGCGACGCCGGACGCATCCGCCACCACCTCAAGTACAACCTCTGGCGGCCGGAGTGCCTCATCCTCTTCGTGGGCTACCAGGCCGCCGGCACTCTGGGCCGCATGATCTACGACGGGGCCAAGTCCGTGAAGCTCTTCGGCGACGACGTGGCGGTGAACGCCGAGATCGCCTACCTCCCCGGCGTCTCGGGCCACGCCGACAGGGAGGGTCTCCTCGCCTGGGTGGACGCCTTCACTCAAAAGCCCCGGAAGATCTTCGTCAACCACGGCGACGAGAGTGCCTGCGAGGAGCTGGCCCGCTGTCTCCGTGAGGAGCACGGCCTGGACGCCTACGCCCCCTACTCCGGCACGGAGTTTGACTTAGCCGCGGGCGAATTTGTCCGCATCGCCGAGGGCGTGCGCCTCAAGAAGGAGAAGCCCGCCACCCCCGCCCGCCGCCGCGCCGACGACGCCTACAAAAAGCTCCTGGACGCCGTCTCCCGCCTCATCACCGCCGCCCGATCCTCCCAGGGCCTGGCCACCAAGGACCTGGCCAAATATACCGCCATGGTCAACTCTATCATCGACAAGCTCCAAAAATGACCCCGCCGGCCAAACGAAAAAATTTCCGTTTCCCCCCTTGACAGGACAGAGCCATGGTGGTATGATTCCACTAACCTATCGAGTAGATAGGAATTAGGAAAGGACCCTGAACGCCATGACCTTCTTCCTGGAGCCCCAGCTGCGGGCCAACTTCCGCTTTGGACGAATGTGCCGTACCTCCCACTGTTTTTCCCCTAAAATCATGATTAAAAAGAGAGGTATGTGTTATGTCCAACTACAAATTTGAGACCCTTCAGCTCCACGTGGGCCAGGAGCAGGCCGACCCTGCCACCGATTCCCGCGCCGTCCCCATCTACCAGACCACCAGCTACGTCTTCCACAACTGCCAGCACGCGGCGGACCGCTTCGGCCTGGCCGACCCCGGCAACATCTACGGCCGGCTCACCAACTCCACCCAGGACGTGCTGGAAAAGCGCGTAGCGGCTCTTGAGGGCGGCGTCGCCGCTCTGGCCGTGGCCTCCGGCGCGGCGGCCATCACCTACGCCATCGAGGCCCTGACGCAAAAGGGCGACCACATCGTGGCCCAGAAGACCATCTATGGCGGGAGCTACAACCTCCTGGCCCACACCCTGCCCCTTTACGGCGTCACCGCCACCTTCGTGGACATCCACGATCACTATGAGGTGACGGCGGCTATTCAGCCCAACACCAAGGCCATTTTCATTGAGACGCTGGGCAATCCCAATTCCGACATCCCGGATATCGACGCCCTTGCCGAGATCACCCACGCCCACGGCATCCCCCTGGTCATCGACAACACCTTCGGCACGCCCTACCTCATCCGGCCCATCGAGCACGGCGCGGATATCGTGGTCCACTCCGCCACCAAATTCCTGGGCGGCCACGGCACGACATTGGGCGGCGTCATCGTGGACAGCGGCAAGTTCGACTGGAAGAAGAGCGGCAAATATGCCCCCATCGCGGAGCCCAACCCCAGCTACCACGGCATCAGCTTCGTGGACGCCGTTGGCCCCGCCGCCTTCGTCACCTACATCCGCGCCATTCTCCTCCGGGACACCGGCGCGACCATCAGCCCCTTCAACGCCTTCCTGCTCCTCCAGGGCATCGAGACGCTGTCCCTGCGTTTAGAGCGCCACGCCGAGAACACCAAAAAGGTGGTGGAGTACCTGGCAAATCACCCCCAGGTCCTCAAGGTCAACCACCCGAGCCTCCCGGACCATCCCCAGCACGCGCTCTACGAGAAATACTTCCCCAACGGCGGCGGGTCCATCTTCACCTTCGAGATTCGCGGCGGCCAGGAGGCGGCCTACAAGTTCATCGACAGCCTGAAGATATTCTCCCTTCTCGCCAACGTGGCGGACGTGAAGAGCCTGGTCATCCACCCGGCCACCACCACCCACAGCCAGTTAAGCCCCGAGGAGCTTGCCGACCAGGGCATCACCCCCGGCACCATCCGCCTTTCTATCGGCACGGAGCACATCGACGACATCCTCGCAGACCTCGACCAGGGCTTTGCGGCGGCGCAGTAACATTTTTTTGAAGAAATGAGGTCATCCCATGAACATCTATACCTCCGCCTCCCAGCTCATCGGTAAAACGCCCCTTCTGGAGCTGACACAACTTGAGAAATCTCTGGGCCTTCAGGCCCGGATCGTTGCCAAGCTTGAGTATTTCAACCCCGCCGGCTCCGTGAAGGACCGCGTGGCCCTGGCCATGATCGAGGACGCCGAGGCCCGGGGCGTTCTCAAGCCCGACAGCGTCATTATCGAGCCCACCTCCGGCAACACCGGCATCGGTCTTGCCAGCGTGGCGGCGGCCAAGGGCTACCGCACCGTCATCGTCATGCCGGAGACCATGTCCGTGGAGCGCCGTCAGATCATGAAGGCATACGGGGCCGAGCTGGTCCTCACCGAGGGCGCCAAGGGGATGCCCGGCGCCATCGCCAAGGCCGAGGAGCTGGCCGCCGAGACGCCCCACAGCTTTATCCCCGGCCAGTTCGTGAACCCCGCCAACCCCGCCGTCCACCGCGCCACCACCGGCCCCGAGATCTGGGAGGACACGGACGGGACCGTAGATATCTTCGTCGCCGGCGTAGGCACCGGCGGCACCATCACCGGGGTAGGGGAGTACCTCAAGAGCCAAAAGCCCTCCGTGAAGATCGTGGCCGTGGAGCCCGCCGCTTCCCCGGTGCTGAGCAAAGGGACCTCCGGCCCCCACAAGATCCAGGGCATCGGCGCCGGCTTCGTCCCAGAGATCCTGAATACCTCCGTCTACGACGAGATCATCCCCGTGGAGAACGACGACGCCTTCAGGACCGGCAAGCTCCTGGGCCGCGCCGAGGGCGTCCTCGTAGGCATCTCCTCCGGCGCCGCCCTCTGGGCCGCCATCGAGCTTGCCAAACGCCCCGAAAACGCCGGCAAGACCATCGTGACCCTCCTCCCCGACACCGGCGACCGGTATCTGTCCACACC
>CANQSD010000100.1 GCA_947626385.1 uncultured Oscillospiraceae bacterium
GGCGCCGGAGAGGTCGAGGCGCAGGTCCAGGGCCTCCATCACGATGTTCACCAGCCGGACGCCGCCGTTGGTGAGAAGGCTCGCCGCGAACGATAGGCCCAGGAACGTCAGGATGCTCCACAGCATCTTCGGAGAGGAAAAGGCGTGTCCCACGGCCAGGGAGGCGTAGATCATCAGGCTCAGGTAGACGCTCCCCAGGATCATCATCCCCAGGACCTCCACCAGGACTTCTCGATTCTCAAAATCTCCCAGTACCTTCAAAAGCTCCCGAAACACAGCCGCCATATCCCGGACAAATTCCGCGTCCGCCGCCACGAGGAGGGCCGACAGGACGAACACCACCGCCGCCAGGCAGTACCAGAGGGCGGAGACGATGACCTTGGCCCAGATGTGGGCGTGGATGCTCACCGGCAGGGTGTGCATGACGTATCCCTCGTCCCGCAGAAGATTATTGCGGAACCGCTGGACCATGGCGAAGACGGTGACCAGTCCCACGGCCATCATTCCCACGCCAAAGACGATGATGAGAATGGTAAAGAGGATCGCCAGCGCCGCCGGGACATCCTTCCCGTTCAGGGTGCGCACGGCCACATTCGTCAGCGCCGCGACGAGCAGTAAGAGGCCGAAGAGCGGCAGCATGGTGTGGGCCGTGGCCCGGAGCTCGTGCTTTAAAAGCTTTCCTAACATCTGAACACCTCCCTGAAGACCTCATCCACGCTTTTGCCCCGCTGTTCCCGCAGATCGTCCGCCGAGGCGTTCAGCAGGAGCTTTCCCTGGCTTATAAAGATCACGTCGTCCAGCACCTTCTCCACGTCGGCGATGAGGTGGGTGGAGATGATCACCGCCGCCTCCGGGTTGTAGCTCCGGATGATGGTCCCCAGAATAAAATCCCGGGCCGCCGGGTCCACGCCGCCGATAGGCTCGTCCAGCAGGTAGAGCTTCGCCTTTCGGGACATCACCAGGATGAGCTGGACCTTCTCCCGGTTGCCCTTGGACAGGTGCTTGAGCTTGCGCTTGGGGTCGATCTCCAGCCGGGAGAGCATATCCGTGGCCGCCGCCCGGTCAAAATCTGCGTAGAAGTCCCCGTAAAAGCCCAGAAGCCCCTGGACGGTCATCCACTCCGGCAGGCACGCCCGCTCAGGGAGATAGGAGACGAGCTTTTTCGACTCCACCCCCGGCTCCCGCCCGTCGATGAGCACCTTCCCCTCGCTGGGCCGCAGTAAGCCGTTGGCCAGCTTGATGAGCGTGGTCTTGCCGCTGCCGTTGGGCCCCAGAAGGCCCACGATGCGCCCCGGCTCCACCGCCAGGTCCAGCCCCTCCAGGGCGCTGACCTTCCCATAGCGCTTGGAAAGGCCCGCGCATTTAAGTATCGCCATTGTTGTTTCCTCCTTTTTTGCCGCTTTCACGCAGTTCCCGTCCCCTTTACGCTCCCACAGCCGGGAGGCATAGGCGCGGAAAACCGCGGTCAACTGATTTTCACCGTGTTCTCACCGATCGCCTGATAGTCGATCTCCAGCGAATGGCTGGCCGAGATGTACTCGGGCCCTTCCTCCCCGTGATTGACGAAAGCCACGAGCTTTATGACGAAGCTCCCCTTGTCCCCCTGAAGAAATTCCGGGGGGATGGCGACCGTCTCATGGTGGTTGTATGCGATCCCCTTGAACCATCCCGCGGTATAGCCGTACTCCTGGGAAAAGGCGTCCCGCGCGGGGATCTCTCTCAGCAGGATATGGTGCTCCACCGCCTTATGATCGGGCGTCTCGGAAAAGGGGCCCAGGTCCTCCCGGTGTTCCCCATCGCAGAGATACAGCCCGAAAAGGGCAAGCTCGTCCTCCTCCCTGCCATAGAAGGTCCTGGGGTCCGAGTCGTTTTCTTTCACATAGTCGCTGTCGTAGGTGCCAAAATAGAGCTCCAGGGTCAAACCGTCCCTGGAAAAGGCGTCTGTGCCTGCCCTGACACCCATGGGGAGCATATACCCCATATGGTTATCGTATCCAAAGCCCACCTCATACCCGCTGTCTTTCCCACACCCCGCCAAAAGCACGGCGGCCGCCAGCACGGCCAGTGCCCGTAGGGCCGCTTTTCTACGCCTCATGTCTTTCACCTCCCGAAACATCACGAGGGTCGCGGATCAGGCTCAGGATCTCCTCCCTGGAATAGCCCAGGGCCTCCATGTCCTCCAGAAACGCCCGGACCTTCCCGTCCGCCAGCTCCCGCCGGAGGCGTTCGATGGTCCCGGCGTCCCCGGTGACGAACCGGCCCGCCGTGCGCTGGGCGTACACCAGCCCCTGGCGCTCCAGCTCCGTCAACGCCCGCTGGGCGGTGTTGGGGTTGACCCCCGCCTCCAGCGCCATCTCCCGCACCGCCGGCAGCCGCTCCCCCGGCCCATACGCCCCGGTCACGATCCCCCGCTTCACGTTCTCCACCATCTGCGCCCAAATCGGCCCCTCCCCGTCAAGCCTCCACTCCATGGCGTCCTCCTTTCGTGTGATTGTACTAAGCGATTAATACAATAATACAGCCGTGGCAGTTTGTCAAGGGGGTTTTGCAAAAAAATTTTTCGGTGAGAGAAAAGCAGCACCACCCCTGCCGCTTCGCGGCTGTCCCCTCCGTTGGAGGGGCAACCATGCCGGGGACAGTGCGTTTTTATCGGGACCGCTCAATTTCGCAACGCTCGCTTCCCCCCTGCCCCCCTCCTACGAGGAGGGGGCTCCGGGACGGGGGCGGGTGCGTTTTTTTCGAACTGTTCCGTTATCGCGACCTCTTTTGCCCCTCCTAGGTCGGGGTGGCCGAGCGAAGCGAGGCCGGGGTGGTGCTGCAATCCGATTACCGGAAGCCCCAGCGACGCTCCACGGGCTCGAATACCCCGCCGCCGCGGCGGCACCCCTCTTCCCCGAAGAGGGGTCAAGGGAATAAGGATGCGGCTTCGCCGCGTTTATAAAAAATTGCGCCGCAAAGCGGCGCAAACCTTTTTCGCCCCCTCCTCGTAGGAGGGGGGCAGGGGGGAAGCGAGCGTGGGATGACAGAGTGGTATCGACAAACCGCACACCTTAAAGCCCCTCCCTCCGGGAGGGGTGCCCGAGCGAAGCGACGGGCAGGGTGGGGGCGTCTATCGGAGCACGCAGAAACTCGCACCCACCCCCTGCCCCCTCCCCAAGGGAGGGGGCAGCCGTGTCGGAGGCGGGTGCGTTGAAAATAACCGGGACTTTATCGAAACGCGGGTCGCCGTAGACGGCGACCCGTACGGCGGCGATGGCAGGTAATTAGGTAAATGTAGGGGCGAATCCATGTGTCCGCCTATTTGCGCCTCCCCTTCAGGGGAGGTAGCGCGGAGCGCCGGAAAGGTCGTCCCCGCCGCAGCGGGCAAATCAAAAAATGCGCCGCAGGCGCAACCTTTTTAAAAAGTCCTCCCCGCAGGGCGGGGAGGGCAGGGGTGAGGTGGGAGGGTGGAGATTTTTGAGCGGTTCCGATGAACGCCCCCTCCCACCTCATCCGGCGCCTGCGGGCGCCACCCTCCCCGCCCTGCGGGGAAGGCTGAGACGAGGGCTCAAATACCCAACCCTTTTTATTTCTTCGCCCCGGGTTTAAAGAGCAGCGCAACCAGATACCCGAAGAACACGGCGGCCGCGAGGCCTCCGGCGGCGGCGGTGAAGCCGCCGGTGAAGGCGCCGAGGAGGCCCTTTTGCTCCACGGCTTTTTTGACGCCCTTGGCCAGGTTGTTGCCGAAGCCCGTGAGGGGGACGGTGGCGCCGGCGCCGGCGAATTTGACGATGGGCTCGTAGAGGCCGAGAGCCCCCAGGAGGACGCCGGCCACCACGAAGCTTGTGAGGATACGGGCGGGGGTGAGCTTTGTCTTATCCACCAGAATCTGGCCGATGGCGCAGATGAGGCCGCCCACGGCGAAGGCTTTCACATAGTCCAGAACTTCCATACGTTCACCTCATTTGTCACAGGAGATGGCCACCGCGCAGGCGATGGAGGGGATGGACTCCCCCTGCTGGGTGGTGGTGGGAGAAAGGAGCGCGCCGGTGGCGGTGAAGAGGATGTTGCGCCACTTGCCCTCTCGCATCCCGTTGAGCAGATATCCGCACAGGACGCTGGCGGAGCACCCGCAGCCGGAGCCGCCGGCGTGGACGTCCTGCTTCTTGCGGTCGAAGATGAGAAGGCCGCAGTCGGCGTGGCGGGGGGCCAGGTCCACCCCGTCGGCGGCGAAGAAGTCGCAGAGGATCCGGCTGCCGATGGCGCCCAGGTCCCCGGTGACGATGAGGTCGTAGGCGTCCGGCCCGACGCCGCGGTCCTCCAGGTGGGTCTTGATGGTGTCGTAGGCGGCGGTGGCCATGGCCGCGCCCATGTGGTTGGCGTCGGTGGTGCCGTTGTCCACGATCTTGCCGGGGGTGACGAATTTGACATAGGGCCCGGGGCCGTCGATGGACAAAATCGCCGCGCCGGAGCCGGTGACGGTCCACTGGGCGGAGGGCGGGCGCTGGCCGCCGTACTCCAGGGGTGTGCGGAACTGCCGCTCGGCGGAGCAGAAGTGGGAGCTGGTCACCGCCATGGCCTTGTCGGTGAAGCCGCCGTCGATGGTGAGGGCGGCCAGGGCCAGCGTCTCGGCCATGGTGGAGCAGGCCCCGTAGACGCCGAACATGGGGATGCCCAGCTCACGCATCCCGAAGGTAGTGCCGGTACACTGGTTGAGAAGGTCCCCGCAGAAGACGCAGTTGACGTCCGTGGGGGCCAGGGACGCCTTGGCGAGAGCCAGGGAGACGGCCTTTTTCACGAAGGCGCTTTCGGCCTTCTCCCAGCTCTTTTCCCCGAAAAAGGGGTCCTGGGTGATGAAGTCGAAGGAGTCCCGGAGGGGCCCGTCGCCCTCCTTCTTCCCCACCGCGCAGGCGTGTCCCGCGAAGGAGGGCGGGTTCCACAGGGCGAAGGTCTGTTTGCCGATGAGCTTGGAAGACATATTGATCACCACGCATTTTTGATTCATCGGGACTAGCTTGCCACGGCGGCGGGAAAAAATACGCCCCGGTCGGGCGCTTTATGTGAAATTGCCGGAGTTGCCCGTTGATACGACTTCCATTATCGGCGGAAAAAATCTTGACAGTCATGCGCGAAAAATGGTAACATACGTGACAATAGAAGCGATCCTATAAGGAGGAATCAGATTATGGCGTACTACTACCCGGAACCCTCGCGCACCTTCAGCGAGTATCTCCTCGTGCCCGGTTACTCGGGCCCCAACTGCGTCCCCGACAACGTGAGCCTGCGCACGCCCCTGGTGAAATATAAGCTGGGCGAGGAGCCGGCCATCTCCATGAACATCCCCATGACCTCCGCCATCATGCAGGCGGTCAGCGACGACAAAATGGCCGTCGCCCTGGCCCGTGAGGGCGGCGTCAGCTTCATCTACGGCTCCCAGTCCGTGGAGGACCAGGCCGCCATGGTGGCGCGGGTCAAGGCGTACAAGGCGGGGTTTGTCATCTCCGACTCCAACATCAGGCCCACCGCCACCCTCAACGAGCTTCTGGAGCTCACCGCCCGCACGGGCCACTCCACCGTGGCCGTCACCGAGGACGGCGGCCCCAACGGGAAGCTTCTGGGCATGGTGACGCGCCGTGACTACCGCCTGAGCCGCATGACAGGGCTTGAGTCGGTGGAGAGCTTCATGACGCCGCTGGACAAGCTGGTCACCGCCCCGGCCTCCACCACCCTCAAGGAGGCCAACGACATCATCTGGGAGCACAAGGTCAACACCCTGCCCATCGTGGACGACGATGGCGGGCTCGTCTACTTCGTCTTCCGCAAGGACTACGACTCCCACAAGGAAAACCCCCTGGAGCTTCTGGACCAGAGCAAGAAATACGTGGTGGGTGCGGGCATCAACACCCGCGATTACGCCACCCGCGTCCCCGCCCTTCTGGAGGCCGGCGCGGACGTGCTGTGCATCGACTCCTCGGAGGGCTTCTCCGAGTGGCAGAGGATGACCATCAACTGGATCCGCGAGCACTACGGCGACGCCGTCAAGGTGGGCGCGGGCAACGTGGTGGACGCCGAGGGCTTCCGCTTTCTCGCCGAGGCCGGGGCGGACTTCGTGAAGGTGGGCATCGGCGGCGGGTCCATCTGCATCACCCGTGAGCAGAAGGGCATCGGCCGCGGCCAGGCCACCGCCCTCATCGACGTGTGCGCCGAGCGGGACCGGTATCTTGCGGAGACGGGCGTCTACGTCCCCGTGTGCTCCGACGGCGGCATCGTCCACGACTACCACTTCACCCTGGCGCTGGCCATGGGCGCGGATTTCCTCATGCTGGGCCGGTATTTCGCCCGGTTCGACGAAAGCCCCAGCCGCCGCGTCAGCATCGGCGGCAGCTACATGAAGGAGTACTGGGGCGAGGGCTCCAGCCGTGCCCGCAACTGGCAGCGCTACGACGTGGGCGGCAAGGAGGGCATGGCCTTTGAGGAAGGCGTGGACTCCTACGTCCCCTACGCCGGCTCCCTCCACGACAACGTGGCCCTCACCCTCAGCAAGGTCCGCCACACCATGTGCAACTGCGGCGCCGTCACCATCCC